>JBKKCN010000776.1:0-3913 GCA_046712525.1 Candidatus Rokuibacteriota bacterium | reverse complement strand
GGGGCGCGGCGGCGGGCGCGGCGGCCGGCGCCTCGATCCCCCCGACGCTCGGCGCCTCGAGGCCCCGCAAGCCCCCGACGGGTCGGGGCGGGTGAAGGCGTCGCCGCTGGCCAAGAAGATTGCGGCGCAATCCGGGGTCGATCTGAAGCTGATCCAGGGCAGCGGGCCTGGAGGCCGCATCATCCGGCGTGACGTGGAAGCGGCGTCGGCGTCGCCCGCGGCGCGCCCGGGGGCGGCGGTCGAGGCCGGCGTCGAGTTCGAGGACCTTCCGCTGTCGCCGATGCGCGCGACCATCGCGCGCCGCATGCCTCAGTCGAAGGGCCCCGTGCCGCACTTCTACGTCACCAGCGAGGTGGCGATGGACCGCGCGTGGGAGCTGCGTGAGGAGCTGAACGGCCTCGAGGGGCAGCCGAAGATCTCGGTCAACGACCTCGTGGTGCGCGCGTGCGCGCTCGCGCTGCTGAAGCATCCCGGCGTCAACGCCTCCTTCCAGGGCGAGGCGATCCGCGTCTACCACCGCGCGCACATCGGCATCGCGGTGGCGCTCGAGGAAGGGCTGATCACGCCCGTCCTGCGCGACTGTCACGCGAAGTCGCTGGCACAGATCGCGGTGGAATCGCGCGATCTCGCCGAGCGCGCGCGCAACCGCAAGCTGCGCGCCCAGGAGATGTCGGGGGCCACCTTCTCGATCTCCAATCTCGGCATGTTCGACGTCGCCGACTTCTCGGCCATCATCAATCCCCCGGAAGGCGCCATTCTCGCCGTGGGCTCCGTGCGGCGCGTGCCCGTCGTCGAGGATGGAGGCGTGGGCGTGGGTCGGCGCATGAACATGACCATCTCCTGCGACCATCGCGTGATGGACGGCGCCATGGGCGCGAAGTTCCTGCAGGACGTCAAGCGGTTGCTCGAAGAGCCGCTGCGCCTGCTCCTGTAGCGCCCATGGCCTCGCACAAGGTCGACGTGGCGGTGGTGGGCACGGGCCCCGGCGGGTATGTGGCCGCCATCCGGTGCGCGCAGCTCGGCCTCTCGGTGGCGGCGGTCGAGGACGACCGTCCCGGCGGCGTGTGCCTGAACTGGGGCTGCATTCCGACCAAGGCCCTGCTCCGCAACGCGGAGGTGCTCCACCTGGTGGAGCACGCGGGGGATTTCGGCATCAAGGTGGACAACGTGCAGCCCGACTACGCGGCCGCCGTCAAGCGCAGTCGCTCCGTTGCCGATCGCATGGCGAAGGGCATCGAGTTCCTCTTCCGCAAGAACAAGATCACGCTCTTCCGCGGTACGGGCACCCTGCGCTCCGCCACCACGGTGGAGGTGAAGGGCAGTGGCGGCACGGACACGATCGAAGCGCGTGCCGTGATCGTCGGCACGGGCTCGGAGGCGCGCTCGCTGCCCGGCGTCACCATCGACGAGAAGGTCGTGCTGTCGTCCACGGGGGCGGTGAGCAGTGAGCACCGGCCGCTGTCGCTGATCATCATCGGCGCCGGCGCCGTGGGCGTCGAGTTCGCGGACGTCTATCGCGCCTATGGCACCGAGGTGACGCTCCTCGAAGCCCTCGACCGGGTGGTGCCCATCGAGGACGTCGAGGTCTCCAGCCAGCTCGCGCGCTCGTTCGGCAAGCGCGGCATCACGCTGAAGACGGGCGTCAAGGTGAGCGCGGTCAAGGTCGGCTCCTCCGGCGCCGTCGTCGAGACCGACGGTGGAACCCTCAAGGCCGAGCAGGTCCTGATGGCGGTCGGGCGCGCCGCACGCACGAAAGGCATCGGCCTGGAGGCGCTCGGCGTCAAGCTCGATCGTGGCTTCGTGAAGGTCTCGCCGCGCATGGAGACCTCCGCGAAGGGGCTCTACGCCATCGGCGACATGGCGGGGCCGCCGCTGCTCGCCCACAAGGCGATGGCGGAGGGCGTGGTGGCGGCGGAGGCCATCGCCGGCCACAATCCGCGGCCCGTCGAGTACGCCAACGTGCCGTCGTGCACGTACTGCCGGCCGCAGATCGCGTCCATCGGCGTGACGGAGGCAAAGGCGCGCGAGAACGGGCGCGAGCTGAGCATCGGGAAGTTTCCCTTCACGGCGAGCGGCAAGGCGGTGGCGCTGGGGGAGACCGATGGTTTCGTGAAGGTGGTGGCCGACAAGGCGACGGGCGAGATCCTCGGTGTGCACATCATCGGCCCCGAGGCGACCGAGATCATCCACGAGTTCGCCGTGGGGCGCACGCTCGAGGCCACCCTCGACGAGATCATGCACACCATCCACGCCCACCCCACGCTGTCGGAGGCCGCCTTCGAAGCGACGCTGGCCGCCCTCGGCCAGGCCATCCACATCTGAGGAGGCCGCGATGGATTTCGAGCTGACGGCGGACCAGCAGGCGTTGCGCACGCGCGCGCGCGACCTCGCCGACTCCGTGATCGCGGAGCGGGCGGCGCGGTGGGACGCCACCGAGGAATATCCCTGGGACAACGTCAAGGACCTCGTCCGCACGGGGTTCATGGGTATGACGATTCCGTTGGAGCACGGCGGCGCCGACCGGCCCCTGCTCGACGTGGTGCTCGTGATCGAGGAGATCGCGCGCGCGTGCGGTGTGTCCGCGCGCATCGTGGTGGAGGGCAACCTCGGTGTGGTGGGCGCCCTGCGCGCGTACGGAACGGAGGCGCAGAAGCGGCGCTACTTTCCCTGGGTGCTCGAGGGCGAGAAGCCCGCCATCGCCATCAGCGAGCCCGCGGCGGGCTCCGCGGCCACCGACCTCACCACGCGGGCGGACGAGAGCGCCGGGGGCTTCCGCCTCACCGGGCACAAATGCTGGATCACGGGCGCCGGCACCTCGCGGCTCTATCTCGTGTACGCGCGCTTCGGCGAGCGGGCGGGGGCGGAGGGCATCGGCGGCATCTTCGTCGAGCGCGACACGCCGGGATTTCGCATCGGGCGGCGCGAGCTGATGATGGGCCTGCGCGGCATCCCCGAGGGCGAGCTGCACTTCGAAGGCTGCGAGGTCCCGCGCGACAACCTCCTCGTCGGTCCCGGCGACGGCTTCAAGAAGCTCATGCGCGCTTACAACGGCCAGCGCCTCGGCGCCGCCACCGTCGCCCTCGGCCTCGCCCAGGGCGCCTACGAGAAGGCGGTCTCGTATGCCACGCAGCGCAAGCAGTTCGGGCACGCCATCGGCGACTTCCAGGGCATCCGGTGGAAGCTGGCCGACATGGCGATCAAGCTCGACGCCGCCCGCCTGCTCATCCACCGCGCCGCTGCGCGCGCGGGCCGGGACTTTCCGGACGCCCTCGAGGCGGCAAAGGCGAAGACCTTTGCCGCGGAGACGGCGCAGGAGGTCACCAGCCAGGCGCTGCAGATCCACGGTGCCGCCGGCTACGGACGCTCGCTCCCCCTCGAGCGCATGGTGCGCGACGCCCGGATGTTCGCCATCGGCGGCGGCACCCTCGAGATGATGCGCAACCTCATCGCCGACCGCCTGCTCCCGACGCGCGCCAACTGGCGGGCGTGAAATGACGAGAGGCCCCGAAGGGGCCTCATATCCGTAGAGCGGGCGGGCTCAGAACCTGAGCGTCAGCCCCACCGTCGTGACGAGATCCGGGCTCGATCGCGTCAGGCCCACGCCGGCGGCTCCGTCGATGGTGATCACATCGCTCAGGTCGAATCGCGCGCCGGCACGGATAACCGCGGTGGTGGGCGCGGCCGTGGCGCCGATGTCGCTCTCGATCTCGGCCACGAGCGTCCATCCCCCGCGTGCAGCCCACTCCGCGGACGCCGCGAGCCGCCACACGTCGGCACTGCGGTCGTCGGTGACGATGGTGTAGCCCGCGTTGCCGTGCACGGTGACGGGGCCGAAGGTCTTGCCGGCGACGGCCAGCATCGTCACGTCGGCGCCCGGCGATCCCAGGCGCGGTCGGCGTCCCCCGTCGGCAAC
>JBKKCN010000775.1:0-5016 GCA_046712525.1 Candidatus Rokuibacteriota bacterium | reverse complement strand
CTCGTAGAACTCTTCGGCGCGCTCTGGTTTCTCGCTCGGGTTAGTCGTCGTCTTCGGGGTCTTCGGCGTCGGCGTGGGTGCGCGCGGAGGTGGTCGGCGCGCGCTCGGCTGCCGATGGCTTGGCGTCGGAGGGGGTGGCGAGCCAGTCGGATTCGATCCATGCGAGAACCTTCTGCAGGGTGGCGGCGGCGGTGTTGTAGTCGTTTGCTTCGACGGCGATGAGGGCTTCGGAGACGAGGTCCTGGAGCTCGAAGTGGCGGTAGTCCAATCCTAGAGGAAGCGGCGGTTGGTGCGCTCGTCGGGGACGTCGAGGCCGAGGGTGACGAGCTTGGCGTCGACGTAGGTTTTGTAGGCCTGGCGAATCTCGGCGTTGCCGACGGATTTCAGGCCCCACTGGATGAACTTCGGCGCGTTCGACGAATCGGAGCGGCCGAACATGTCGAGGGCGGCGGGATACCACTTGCCGAGCAGGTGCTGCGCGAGCATGCGGCCGCGGCGCTCGCTGCAGATGCGGGCGAGGAAGTGATACCCCATCTCCGAGTGACCGAGCTCGTCGCGCTCCACCGTGGCCGACATCTTGGCGAGCGGCACGTAGCTCGATTCGCGCCAGTCGCGCGCGTGGAAGGCGCCGTTGAGGTCGACGAGGAAGTGGAAGAAGGCATCGTCCGCCCACGTCTCGCGCGGCAGGTGGAAGGTGTAGTGCGCGTAGGGGACGTCGCGTAAGGCGAAGTCACGCTGCAGGCCGACGGCCACACGGTGGAACATGATGGCGTGCTTGAGCTCCTCGGCCAGGTATTCCGCTTTGAGCAGCTTCGATTCCTGGTCGGGAAAGACCGCTTCCGCGAGATCGAGGCACGTCGCCATGAAGCCCAGGAAGCTCTTGTTGCCCGCGCGCTCGCCTTCGTGCTTGAGCATCTTGAGCAGCAGCGCGCGGTACTCCTCGGGCAGGGGATCGCCCTCGTCGAAGCGGTGCGCGGGCCGGCTCACCGTGCACGCGAGCTTCGGCAGGGGATCGCCCTGCGCGTAGGCGCGGCGCCAGAACGGCCACAGGTCCGTGCGGCCGCCCTGCTCGGCGTCCTCGATCACCCGCATCTCGCTCGCCACGGTGCGCGCGTCGGTCATGGCGCTCACGCGCCGTACCGGCGCTGGGCCGCGGTGAAGCGCGCGGGGTCGAGCAGCTGCGCCCGCTCCTTCTGGTGGCCACACGGACAGCCGAGCAGCCCCGCCGCGTAGAGATCGAACTGGCCGCTCACGAGCTGGGCCGCCATGTCGGGCAGGAGCTTGTCGCCCACATTGCCCACCATGCGGCCGCAGCCGGCGCAGAGCAGACGGTAGTAGGTGCCGTACGTCGCGGGCTGGTCGAGCGTGATGCCGACCGTGTCATAGGCGGCGCGGATCTCGTCGAGGATCGTCATGGCTGGGGTCGTTGCTCGAGGAGGGCACGCAGCTCGTCGCGCAGCTGCTGCTTGGAGACCTTGCCCACCGCCGTGGTGGGAAAGCGGTCGCGCACCTCGAGCCGTTCCGGCAGCTTGAACTTCGCGATGCGCCGCTCGTCCAGCAAATACCGGTTGAGCTCGGCGAGTGTCGGCGCCGGCCCGGGGCGGGCGATGACGTAGGCGCACGCGCGCTCGCCGAGCACGGGATCGGGCATCGCCACCACCGCCGCATTCAGCACCCGGGGATGGGCGAGGATCAAGTTTTCGATCTCCTCCGCACTGATCTTTTCTCCCCCGCGGTTGATCAGGTCTTTCTTGCGGCCTTCCACGACGAGATTGCCAGCAGCGTGGCGCCGCACCATGTCTCCCGTCCGGTAGAAGCCGTCCGCCGTGAAGGCGACACGGTTGTGCTCCACGGCCCTATAGTAGCCCCGAATCGTGTACGGTCCGCGACACTGCAGCTCGCCCACCTCGCCCTCGGCGACTGGGCGGCCGTCCTCATCGACGATGCGTGTCTCGTCCTCGGACGACACGGGCCGCCCCTGCGTGTGCACCACGACCTCCTCCGGATCGTCGTCTCGCGTGTAGCACAGCAGCCCTTCCGCCATGCCGAAAGCCTGCGTCAGCACGCGGCCCATCGTGTCCAGCACCCGGCGGGCCGGCTCCGGATTCAGGCGCGAGCCGCCCACGCACAGCGTGCGCAACGATGACAGGTCCGTCCGCGGCAGCCGCGGATGGTTGAGCCACGTGATCACGGTGGCGGGCACGGCGGGCACCCACGTCACCCGCTCCTGCTCGATCAGGGACAGGCACGTGTCCGCGTCGGGGGAGGGGGCGAGCACGACGCGGGCGCCGAGGAGCAGGGCCGCCTGGAGGCCGGGGCACGCGAGCGGAAAGTTGTGCGCGATGGGTACGCTGACGAGCAGCACGCTGTCGCGATCCAGCGACGCCGCCTGCGCGGAGGCAAGAGAGTTGTAGAGATAATCGTCATGCGTGCGCGGGATGACCTTCGGTAACCCGGTGGTGCCGCCCGAGAGCTGGAAGACGGCGGGCACGCCGGGTGCGGGACGGAGCGCATCGAGCGCCGAGAGCGCGCGGCGATCCTCGACCGCATCGTCGAGGAGATCGGCCACACGCGTCATGCCGGCGCCCGCGCGGTCGCCCGCCACGAATACATTGCGCAGGGCGGGGAGCGTGCCGCGCAGCGCCTCCACCATCGCCAGACAATCGAAGCCGTGCGTCTCGGAAGCCGTGAACCATGCCGCCGCCTCGGTGAAAGCGCCGACGTATCCGATCTCAGCGTGCCGGTGCGCGGGCAGGCACGCCACCGGTACCGCGCCCACTTTCAAGCACGCAAAGTACGCGACGACGAATTCCGCAGAGTTCGGCAGCTGAAAGATGGCCCGTGCCCCTGAATGAATCCCACGCATCGCGAGATGCACGGCGAGCCGATCCACGAGCGCGCCAAGCTGCCCATACGTCAGACGCCGCGCGCCGTCCACCACCGCCACGCGCTCGCGATGCGCGGCGACGGATGCGTCGAACGCCTCGCCGAGCGTGACACCCTGCCAGTATCCCCGCGTGCGATAGCGGCGAGCGGCCTCGTCGGGCCACGCCACGAATCCGTCCAGCCAGTGACGTGCGGACATGCCGGTACGTTGACGAGGCCCGTCGCCCTTGTCAACGCCCTCAGCCCCGGACAACCACCAATTCTGGAAGATTCTTACCCTTCGGGGCCTGGGCGAAGCCGCCAAGTCTCGATCAGGCAACGCCGCCGTGCCCGCAGTGCATGGCACCGCTCTTGTATGACTCAGCGCCATCCAAATCATCGCGGAGGATCGCCCATGAGAGCTCTCATCACCGCTATCGCTGTCATCGCCCTCGTCGCCGGCTGTGCCACCGCGACTCCAACCGGAACCCAGGCGGCCGGCACTGCCTTCTCCGGCGAAGTGTGGACCTGGGACGAGCGGGAGAACATCGTGACGCTGCGGCAGGGCACGCAGAAAGTCCGCGTGCAGGTCACGCCCGATCAGCTGATCGGGCTGCGGCTGTACCAGAACGTAACTCTCCGCGGCCAGCTCGCGCCGCCCGCCACGATTCATCACGTGACGTCGTCCACCGGGCCGATGGTCGCCGTCCCTCGCGGCTCCGCCGAGCAGGTGGAACTCAGTGGCTCCGCGACGGCCGCGGGTGCTGACGGTCGCGTGTCGATAGACTCCCCGCGCGGCCCTGTCCAGGTGTGGGTGGCGACGGGCGCCGACCAGCGTTTCACGCCCGGCAGCCCTGTGCGGTTGGTCACCACCGTGCAGCCCGTCGACATGGTGCCGGCGGACCGCGCCCCGCGCTCGACGGAGGATCCGGCCGCGTCCCTGCGGACCCAGCCCGGTGATTACTCGGTCGTCACGGGCCGCATCATCGGCGTGAATCCGAACGGCGGGCTCATCGTGGAATCGCCCTCCGGCCCCATCCAGCTGTGGGTGGCCGACAGCAGCAAGTATCGGCTGTCGGACTCGGTGCAGATAACGACGTCGCTCAGGCGCGCGCAGTAGTCGTGGCGCGCGCTCGGGTTATACTGGCGGTCGCGGACCCCGTCGTCTAGCCAGGCCCAGGACGCGACCCTTTCAAGGTTGAGATCGCGGGTTCAAATCCCGCCGGGGTCACCACTGAAATAGCGGCGGTATCTGAGGTTTTTCGCGGGTTTCATCACGCCCGCGGGGAACCTCAGATGCCGCATAATCCCCCCGAATCACCCCCCGAAATGGCAGCGGAATGGCAGCGTCTGCCGCCCCGGCGGATAGTCGCTCTCGCGGGCGGGGGCTTGACGGTCCTGACAAAGCCCCTCAAGATACCCGGCGCGTCAAGCGCCGCACGCGGTCTATGCTGGCCGCACGTGGTCTATGCTGTTTGAGAGGCGCGAGTAGGTGGGGGGAGCCAAAGATGGCGCGGGTGCGGATAAAGCTCGATGACGAGTGGGTGGAAGGAGAAGAATTGGACTTCGAACCCCTTAAGGAGTCTTGGAACGAATATCGGTGCACAGATGGAACCTACGTTCGACTCAAAATTGTCGTATCCAAGATCGTTAAGCTCGATAAGCGAAACTTACAGGGCGAGCCGATTTATCAAGTGGCCTCGGCTAACGTCTTGGCTGTGACACCGTCGCCACAGGACATGCAGTGATCGACGTCATCGACAACTCAAAGGTTACTGTATCAAGCACCGCTGCGGCCGGGGTCCGCGAACAAAAGCTTTCTGCTAATCAACAGCCGGAACCATCGAGCGAATACATCAGGGCCGAATTCCCTACACTCTTCGCCGCAACTGTTACGCACACCCTTACGGAGTACTTTGTTGCGCTGCTGCCGGCTGATCCGCGCATCGAACAGGTCTATTGGGATTGGGATGAGCATAATGTTTTAAAGGTCTGGGTGGTGATTCCGGAGCCAGACTTCTTGCTTGAATCGCCGATCTACGACGCCCAAATGAAATTCATGGAGGGTTTCCCTAAGTACGACTGTGACTTTTATGTCATATATCGTTTTGGAAAGACGGATGATTCAATCCGACCTCAGGGCGCCAAGGT
>JBKKCN010000774.1:0-7033 GCA_046712525.1 Candidatus Rokuibacteriota bacterium | reverse complement strand
GGTGAAGGACAACCCGTCCATCGGCGACGGCATCGTGGAGGCCTCCTACTGGACGGCCGCCCTCGATCCCGAGTGGGAGAAGCGCTGGCTCGAGCGCTGGAAGACGCCCGTGCGCATCCACGGCAGCCTCGCCGCGCTGACGTTCAAGTACGCGGTCGTCCCCGCCATCGAGCAGGCGATCAAGACGACGGGCAAGGCGGACCGCAAATCCATCCGCGACGCCCTCACGCAGATCGACGTGAAGGACACGCCCGTCGGTCCCATCAAGTTCGACGAGTATCACCAGGCGTGGATCAACATGATCCTCATCGAGATGCGCGGCGGACAGCTCAAGATCATCGAGAAGATCACGACGTCTCCCGCGCTCTTGCAGTAGGCTGGCGAGCCCGTGGAGGACCTGCTCGAACAACTTCTCCACGGGCTGACGCTGGGTTCGATGTACGCGATGGTGGCCACCGGCCTCGCCCTCATGTTCGGCGTGGTGCGCCTCATCAACTTCGCCCACGGCGAGTTCTTCATGCTGGGCGCCTACGCCTTCTGGTTCTCCTTCAAGGAGCTGCACCTGCCGTACCCGGTGGCGGGCCTCGCGGCGGCGGGGGCGATGACGGTGTTCGGCATCGTCTACCAGCGCACGGTCATCCGCGCCATCCTCGACCGCACGTGGCACGTGCAGCTCATCGCCACCCTCGCCACCTCCATCGTCATGACGAACCTCGCCATGATCGTGTTCGGGACCCAGGCCAAGGAGGTGCCGACCCTGCTGTCGTCCACCGTCATCACGATCGGCGGCCTGCGCACGACGTGGCAGCGGCTCCTCGTGGTCGCGGGCGCCCTCGTCGTCTTCGCGGTGCTGCACTGGTTCGTCACGCGCACGAAGCTCGGCAAGGCGATGCGCGCGATGTCGCAGAACCGCGAGGCGTGCGCGGTGGTGGGCGTGGACGTGCAGAAGGTGGCGCTCGCCACCTTCGCGGTGAGCGCGGCGCTCGCCGGCATCGCGGCCGCCCTCGTCACACCGCTCTTCAACATCTTTCCCGACATGGGCGCGCTGCTCGCGCTCAAGGCGTTCGCGGCCGTCATCGTGGGTGGCTTCGGCTACGTCAACGGTGCCATCGCGGCCAGCTTTCTGATCGGCATCGCGGAGTCGCTGGCGGGCGGGTACGTCTCCTACGCGTACAAGGACGCCTTCGCCTTCCTCTTCATGATCGCCGTCCTCCTGTGGCGCCCTCAGGGCCTCTTCGGCCGGCGGATCGGCATCTGAGCGCGCGCCGGGCGGCCGCGTGGACGCTGGGCGGCGCTGTTCTCGTGGCGCTGCCGTGGCTGGTCGCCGCCGCCTTTCCCGGCCAGCAGCGCTACCTGCTCCACATCCTCGTCTTCACCGGCCTCTTCGCGTCGCTCGCGCTCAGCTACGACCTCGTGGTGGGTCACGTCGGCAACCTCTCGCTCGCGCACCCCGCTTTCTTCGGCATCGGTGCTTATGCGGCGGCCCTGCTCGCGACGGAGGCGAAGTGGCCCTTCCTCGCCGGGCTCGCCGCCGCCGTCCTCGTGGCGGGTGCGGCGGCTGTGCTCATCGGCGTGCCGGTCTTCCGTCTCGCCGAGCACTCGCTCGCCATCGGCACCCTCGGCTTCGCGATGGTCACGCACATCGTGATCCTGAACTGGGTCGACTTCACGCGCGGACCCCTCTGCGTCACCTCCATCCCGCGGCCGTCGCTGGCGGGGATGGCGATCACGACGCTGCCCGCGTACTACTGGCTCACCCTCGCCGCCTTCGTCGTCACCGCGCTCCTCTATCGCGCGCTCACGACCTTTCGCCTGGGCCGGGCCTTTCACGCCGTGCGTGACAACGAGCTGCTCGCGCAGGCGGCCGGGATCAACCCGCTCAAGTACCGGATGCTGGCGTTCTCGATCGGCGCCGCGGTGGCGGGCGGCGTGGGCGCGCTGTACGCGCACTACATCACCGTGCTGTGTCCCGAGGAGCTCACGATCAACCTCACCGTGACGCTGCTCGTGATCCTGTTCCTGGGCGGCGTGGGCAGCCTGCGCGGCATCGTCATCGGCGCCGTGCTCTTCACCGCGCTGCCCGAAGTGCTCCGCGTGGCGCCCACGTGGCGGCTGGTGATCTACGGCACGCTACTGCTCGCCATCGTCATCCGCGCCCCGGAAGGGCTGGACGCGCTCTTCCGCCGGCGCGCGCGGCCCTGATGGCGCTACTAGAGATCCGCGGGCTCACCAAGCGCTTCCTCGGCGTCACCGCCGTCGATTCCGTCAGCTTCGCCATCGAGCGCGGCGAGCTGGTGAGCCTCATCGGGCCCAACGGCTCCGGCAAGACGACGCTCTTCAACTGCATCACGGGGTACCTGCCGTCGGACTCCGGCACCATCGCGTTTCGCGGCAGCGATGTCACGGGCGCGCCGCCGCACCGGATGTCCCGTCTCGGCCTCGGCCGCACCTTTCAGCTCGTGAGCGTGTTTCCGAGGCTCACCGTGCTCGAGAACCTTCTGGTCTTCCTGCAGCAGCACCAGGAGGAGAGCTTCCTCGGGCGCCTCGTGCGCTCGCCGCGCCTGCGCCGGCTCGAGACCGCCGCCGTGGAGCGGGCGCGCGTGCTGCTCGCGCTCGTGGGCCTGGGCGAACGCGAAAACATGCCCGCCGGCAATCTCTCCTACGGCCAGCGCAAGCTGCTCGCCTTCGCCGCGGCGCTGATGCCCGATCCCGAGCTCATCCTGCTCGACGAGCCCGCGGCCGCCGTGAACCCGACGATGATCAACCTGATGAAGGATCACATTCGCATGCTGCACCGGCAGGGTAAGACGATCCTGCTCGTGGAGCACAACATGGACGTGGTCATGGACATCTCCCAGCGCATCGTCGTGCTCGACCACGGGCAGAAGATCGCGGAAGGGCCGCCGGAGGCGATCCGCCGCCATCCGGAGGTCATCGAGGCGTACTTTGGCCGCTGACCCCACGCTGCTCGCGCTCACCGACGTGCGCGCGGGTTACGCGGAGGTCGAGGTGCTGCGCGGGGTGTCGCTGCGCGTCGAGCGAGGACACATCGTGTCCATCATCGGCGCCAACGGCGCCGGCAAGTCGACGCTGCTACGCACGGTGTTCGGGATGGTGCGGCCTCACGCGGGCAGCATCGTCTTCTCGGGTAAGGACATCACCGGGGTGAGACCTACGGAGGTGTTGCGCAACGGCATCGGCTACGTGCCGCAGGGGCGCTGCAACTTTCCGGCGATGAGCGTGCAGGAGAACCTCGAGATGGGCGCCTACCTGCGTGACGACGCGCGCGTGGCCGGCGATATCGAAGCCACCATCGCGCGCTTTCCGATGCTCGGCGACAAGCGCCGCGCGCCCGCCGGCACGCTGAGCGGCGGCCAGCAGCAGATCCTCGAGATGGCGATGGCGCTGTTGCTCCACCCGCGGCTCTTGCTGGTCGACGAGCCGTCGCTCGGCCTCGATCCCAAGATGGTCGAGCAGGTGTTCCAGACCATCGTGCGCATCAACGAGGAGGGGACGACCGTGCTCATGGTGGAGCAGAACGCGAAGAAGGCGCTCGGCGTCTCCCACCGCGCGTTCGTCCTCGAGCTGGGCCGCAACCGCTTCGAGGGCACGGGGCAGGACCTGCTCGACGACCCGGAGGTGCGCCAGCATTACCTCGGCGGATAGCGGGCGGGGCGTGGTGCGACCTCAGCCCTTGTCGAGCACGATATCCCACACGACGATGCGCGAATCCGGCTCAACGTCCGATGTCGGCGGCAGCACGTTCGCGATGAGGCCGTCCTTGTTCGCGCGGATGTTCTGGAGCAGCAGGTCCTTGTCGTTCAACGCCTCTCCCGGGAAATACATCTGGGTGATCATGCGGTTGATCCTCCCGGTGACCTCGAAGTGAAGATGAGGCGGCCGCATCCAGGCTGCCGTCGCTGGATACGCGCCTGGCTTGATCGTCTTGAACCGATAACGGCCCTCGGCATCGGTGTCCTGGACGGCGAAGCCCTCGAAGTTGGGATCGAGTGGTGCCGGGTTCGTGTCACTCGGGTGCGTGTAACGCCCGTGCGTGTTGGCTTGCCACAGCTCGACCCTCGCCCCTTTCAATGGTTGCCCCTGGACGTTCACAACCCGCCCCATGACATAAATCACCTCGCCCGCGGCGCGTCCTGGCTTGCCAGGGAGAGTCGTGAGATCGGCGGTCTTCTCCACCGATCTGAGGACGGGGTAAAACGGCCCAAGGATTTCGCCTGGAGTCCGTTTCAGCGCCTGGGCGAACACCGAACCAGCCGCGCCGGACACTGCGAAGCCGCCCGCGGCGACCGCCAGACCCAAGACGTGTCGTCGTGAAACTCCGTGAGCGGTCCTCATTGGAGCACCTCCATCAACGTCCCCAAACTGGCGACCAGTCGCGAGCCATTTCGCGACGGCACGCGCGGGCTATTGCCAGCGCGCGGCTCTTGTCTGACTCGGGTGTGCCAGACTTGAGCCCATCGCCGAATGCGACCATGGCGTCGGTGACGTCCTGGTTTTCCACGATACCCATGACGCCCCAATAGAGCGCCCAGAATCGATCGACCCTGCGGATAGACGGAGCAGGTGCGACGGCCGGCACACTTGAATCTCTGCCGTGAATAGCGACGCCGGCGGCCACCTCGACCGCCTCTTCGCACCACCGCAGCTTTCGCTCGAGAAAGGGCCGCGCGGCTTCCACTGCCTGATTCCGAGTGAACTGATAGGTGCCTGCGAGCAGGCCGACAAGGGTCAGCGCCACGCCGAAAATCTTCAGCCAATGTTCCAGGGTGCTTGGCGCTTCTGCCGGCATTCCTAGGCGGTGACGGGTTCGTGCGCCTTGAGGAAGCGCCGCGCGTGTGCCACGACCTCGTCGATGTGGTCCTGCGAATCCTTCCAGGGATAGATGGTCGCCTCGGCCTTCGGGGCGAGGCTGGCCACCTCCATCGCGACCTTGTACGGGTGCGCGGGCACGTCGTCAGGCGCGACCAGCAGCGGCGTCCGGATGGAGCGCACGAAATCGCGCGACACGGTGAACACGAAGTCGGCGCGCTTGGTGTACATGCTGGTGAGGAAATCATGGACCATGTCCATGGTGACGTCGGGGCGCTTCGCGCAGAGCGCCGGCCCCCAGCCCTTGATGTTGTTCTGGTAGAACAGGTCCGGAATCTCAGGCCTGAAGCCGCTGGGTTGCATCATCGCCGCCGCGACGACGCGCTCCGGCGCCCGCCGAATGAGGTTGTGGATCATCGGCCCGCCGATGCAGAAGCCCATGACGAGGAACTCCCGGATGCCGAGGTGGTCCATCAGCCCGAGCTGGTCGTCGGTGTAGGCGTCCCAGGGGCGGTCGATCTCCAGTGGGCCGCTGGACCGGCCGGGGTTGGCGTTGCGCAGGTCAGCGCAGATACACCGGAAGTCGTCCTTGTACCGTTCCATCGGGTTGAAGGGCGAGGCTGTCTGCCAGGACGAGAGGGCTGAATTGAGCCCGCCGCCCGGGATGAGCAGCAGGGGGAAGCCAGAACCGACCTCTTCGTAGTGGATGCGGACGGGGCCTTTTTCGTAGAACGGCATGGCGATTCTCCTCCCTCAGCGAGTGGCCGTTACTCTAACTCACGACCACGTTGTCGCGCACATCGACACAACCACCGTGCTTCGACCTCTCAGGCAAGGCGATAAACTTCGATCGGCTCCTCGCGTCCCTTCACCTGCACCATGCCCAGCGACTCGGCGCCGTGACCGCCGTCGCCGACCTCGCGCAACACTTCGGCGGAGACGAGGAGCTGCGAACCGTAGTCCTTGTTGAGCTGCTCGATGCGCGAAGCGAGGATCACCACGTTGCCGCTGATCGAGTACTGCTGCCGCGCCTGCGAGCCGATGTTTCCGGAGACCGCTTCGCCGGCGTGCAGGCCGATGCCGATGCTGGTGGCCGGGATGCGCCCCGAGTCCGAGAGTGCCTTCACCGCCGCGAGAAGCTCCCGCGCGGTGCTCAGGCCATTTCGACAGTCGCGGCCGGTGGCCACGGGCGCGCCGAACGTCGCCATGAAGCCGTCGCCGAGGAACTGGTTGATCACGCCGTGGTTGCGGTCCACGACCTCGATCGCCGCCCCGAACACGGCATTCTGGTACGCGACGAACTCTTCGGGCGTCTTCTTCTCCACCAGCCGCGTGAAGCCGCGAATGTCCATGAAGAGCACGCACACGAATGTCCGTTTGCTCGGGATCCGCGGTCCTTGCTTGAGCAGCTCCTCCGCGATCGCGGGCGACACTTGCTGCCCGAATGCGCTGACGATGCGCTGGCGCTCTTCGAGCGCGAGAAAGACGCTCGCCACGCGGCGCTTGATCTGGTTGGCGACGAAGCCGGCGGCGAACCCGGCCATCACGAGCGTCACACCCTTCGCAAGATAGAACGGCAGCAGCGAGAAGAGGGTGCCGGTGGCCACCTCGCTACCGGGGACAAAGACTGCGGCGAGGACCACATACTCCACCGCCGCCACGCATCCGGTGAACACCGAAAGCCTGAAATCGAGCCGCAACGTCGAGAGGACGATGAACACCGGATAGAGGTAGGGGGCGGCGCTCTGCAGCGGGTACACCGGGTCCACCTGGCGCGAGCCGATCAGGATGAGGATGCTCGGGACGCTCGTCTCAATAAACGCGTTCCAGAATCGTAGCCACCGGGGCAGGGTCTTGCCCTGCTCGAGCCGGCGGCCGACGACCTGACGGACGACGAGCTCGTAGCTGGCCAGCAGGACCAAGACCGCAATCACTTGGACTGCCCACGCGGTCCGGAAGATCCGTGCGTCGTTCTGGCGAAACACGAGGACGAGCGCCGGAAAGACGACCACCAGCGAGGCCGACAACCCGGCAAGGATCAACATGCGGGTGCGCTCGCTCTGCATGATCTCGAGCGTCAGCCGTGCCTCGAAGCTTGGATCGCGCTCGTCTGGCGTCATTTGGGTGACTGAAGGCGAGCCGCACACCACGACACGAGCGTTTTTTGCTCGGTCGTTTCGGGATGAGAGCCGGCCATCGACAC
>JBKKCN010000773.1:0-7032 GCA_046712525.1 Candidatus Rokuibacteriota bacterium | reverse complement strand
CCTGCATGCCCGAGGAGCAGAAGCGGTTGACGGTGACGCCGGCCGTGGTCACGGGAAGCCCGGCGCGCAGCGCCGCCTGCCGCGCGATGTTCTGGCCGGTGGCGCCCTCGGGCAGCGCGCAGCCCATTATCACGTCCTCGACTTCCCCCGGCTCGACGCCCGCCCGCTTGACCGCTTCTGCGATCACGTGACCGCCGAGGGTGGCGCCGTGCGTGTTGTTGAAGGCGCCACGGTACGCCCTGCCGATGGGGGTGCGCGCGGTGGAGACGATGACGGCGTCAGCCATGAGGGTTCTCCTTGAGGGGCGCTACGTGTGGATCCACTCGAATCATATATCGAAATGGACACGCTTGCGCGCCCGCGGACGAGCGGCATAGAGTGCCCCCACGATGGAACAGCTGCTCCGAGAGATGGATGAATGGGCGCAGGAGATGCATCGCGACCTCCGGGCGATCATCGAACACATCGCGGCGAATAATCGGCGCATCGAGCAACTTCGCCTCGACCTCCACCGCGACATGACGGCCGGCTTCGACAGGATCCTGGAGCAGTTCTCGGACCTCCAGCGTGAACTGGCGGAGCTGGGCGACGGGGGAGCTGCCCGCTAGTTCCCTCCGGCCTCCCGTGGTATCTAGAGGCATGCGACCGCTCGTCTCGCGCCTGCGGGGTGATAATGACGGCGTGGTGAACAAGGCCGCGTGGGAGAAGCGGACACGATGACGAGAAACGACCTCGCGCCGTTCTTCGAGCGCCGCCAGCAGTTCACGGCGGCCATCGGCGACGGCGTCGCGATCATTCCGGGCGCGCAGGAGATCGGCCGCAACGGCGACGTGCACTACGAGTTCCGCCAGAATTCCGACTTCTTCTTCCTCACCGGCTTCGACGAGCCGGAGGCCGTGGCCGTCATCAATCCCGCCCACGCCAAGGAGCGCTTCGTCCTCTTCGTGCGGCCGCGCGATCGCGAGATGGAGATCTGGAACGGCCGGCGCGCGGGGGTGGAGGGCGCCATCGCCACCTACGGAGCCGACGCCGCCTACCGCATCGACCAGCTCGACGAGAAGCTGCGCGGCTACCTGCTCGACCGCCACACGCTCTACTACCGTCTCGGCCACGCGGCCTACGACCCTCGGATGCTCCGGCTGCTCACCGAGCTGCGCGCCATCCGTGCGCGGGGCTTCACGACGCCCGTGCGTGTCGAGGACCCGGGGCCGCTCATCCACGAGCTGCGGCTGCGGCGCTCGCCCGCCGAGCTGGCGCTGCACCGCCGTGCCTGCGAGATCAGCCGCGATGCCCACACCGAGGCCATGCGGGTGGCGAAGCCCGGCATGTACGAGTACCAGGTGCAGGCCACACTCGAGTACGTCTTCCGGAGCAAGGGCTCGATGCGCAACGGTTATCCGTCCATCGTGGCCTCGGGCCCCAACGCGTGCATCCTCCACTACACCGAAAACAACCGGAAGATGGAGGACGGCGACCTGCTACTGATCGACGCCGGCTGCGAGTTCGGCTACCACAGCGCCGACATCACGCGCACGTTTCCTGTCGGCGGGCGCTTCACGCCGCCTCAGCGCACCATCTACGAGCTGGTGCTGAAGGCGCAGCTCGCCGGCATCGCCGCCGCGAAGCCCGGCCTCCGGTACGAGGCGATTCACGACGCCACCCGCCGCGTGCTCACCGAAGGCCTCGTCGCCCTCGGCGTGCTGCCGCGCAGCGTGGAAGAATCGCTCGCCATGCACCACTACCGCGAGTTCTACATGCACGGCACCGGTCACTGGCTGGGCATGGACGTGCACGACGTGGGCGACTATCGCATCGCGCGCGACTCCCGCGTGCTCGAGCCCGGCATGGTGCTCACGGTGGAGCCCGGCCTCTACTTCGACCCCGAGCGCGAGAGCGCCACGTACGACCTGCGCGAGTACAGCGAAGAGGAGATGTGGGAGCGCCGCTACCGCCTCGGCATGGCCGCCGCCCGCAAGCTCGAAGAGGAAGAGAAGGCGCGCGCAAAGAAGGTCACGCACACCATCCCCGCCGAGTACCGCGGCATCGGCATCCGCATCGAGGACGACGTGGTCATCACCGCCGGGGGCTGCGAGGTCCTCACCGCAGGGACGCCGAAGACCATCGAGGAGGTCGAGCGCGCGTGCGCGGAGGCGCCCCGCGTGATCCGGCCCGCATGAGCGCCTCGCGCTACGTCGTGCGCCACCACGACGTCAAGCCGTACTCGCCCGCCAACCACGACGACACCGTCAACCGTCGCCTCATCGGACGCGAGAACGTGGGAGCGACCCAGCTCGAAGTGGTGCTCGGCACCGTGAAGAAGGGCGGCGGCGCGCTCAAGCATTCGCACCCCGGGATCGAGCAGGTCTGTTACGTGCTCGAAGGCCGCGCACGCGTGGAGATCGGCGACGAGGCCGTGGGCGAGCTGGGGCCCGGCGACTCCGTATTCTTCCCCGCCGACGTGCCGCACGTGTTCACGACGGTGAGCGAGGAGCCCGTGAAGGTCCTCGTCATCTACGCCCCGCCCTACGCGGAGACGGGCGCCGTCCGGCATTGACCCGGCGCGCGTTCGCGGGCGGGATCGGGTAAAGTCTCAGGAAACCGTCCCCTGGAGAGGTACCGACCATGAGAGAAGCTGTCATCGTTGCCAGCTCGCGCACGCCCCTTGCGAAGTCCTTCCGCGGGTCCTTCAACATGACCCGCCCCGACGACCTCGCCGCCCATTGCATCAAGGACGCCCTCGGGAAGGTGCCTCAGCTCGACATCAAGGAAGTGGAGGACGTCATCCTGGGCTGCGGCCAGCCGCACGGGCCGCAGGGCCACAACATCGCGCGCGTGGCGGCGGTGCGCTCCGGCCTGCCGGTGACGACGGCCGGCACCACCGTGAACCGGTTCTGCTCCTCCGGCCTGCAGGCCATCGCGATGGCGGCCCACCACATCATCAACGAAGGCGTGGAGGCGGCCATCGGGGGCGGCGTGGAGTCGATCACCATGATGCAGCGGGACAGCAGCCCGAACCCGTGGGTGAAGGAGCACTACCCCGGCCTCTACATGGTCATGGGCGACACCGCGGAAATCGTCGCCAAGCGCTACAAGATCAGCCGGCAGGCGCAGGACGAGTACTCGCTGCTCAGCCAGCAGCGCACGGCGCGTGCGCAGGAGGCGGGGCTCTTCAAGGAAGAGATGGCCCCCATGCACGTCACGCGCGGCATCGTCGACAAGAAGACGGGCGAGATCGCGGGCAAGGAGGAGTACTACGTCGAGAAGGACGAGTGCAACCGGGCCGACACCACGCTCGAGGGTCTGCTGAAGCTGCCGCCGCACTTCGACAAGGAGAGCGGCCAGGGATCGGTGACGGCGGGTAACTCGTCGCAGCTCTCCGACGGCGCCTCCGCCACCGTCCTCATGTCGCGCGAGCGCGCGCAGGCGCTGGGCATCAAGCCCAAGCTGATCTTCCGCGGCTACGCCGTGGCCGGCTGCGAGCCCGACGAGATGGGCATCGGCCCCGTGTTCGCGGTGCCGAAGCTGCTCAAACGCCACGGCCTCAGCGTCAAGGACATCGATCTCTGGGAGCTGAACGAGGCCTTTGCCTCTCAGGTGCTCTACTGCCGCGAGCGGCTCGGCATCGATCCGGAGAAGCTGAACGTCAACGGCGGCTCCATCTCCATCGGGCACCCCTTCGGCATGACGGGCTCCCGCATGGTGGGCACCATCGCCAACGAGATGCTGCGGCGCAAGGCCCGCTACGGCGTCGTCACCATGTGCATCGGCGGCGGCCAGGGCATGGCCGGCCTCTTCGAGGCGTGCAGCTAGGCTCGGCATCGTGGCGACGGCGGGCGCTCGTCGAGGGCGCCGCCGTTGCCGTGTGCGCGGTATTCCTGTGGCTGCTCGGCGCCCGGCTCGCCCGGGCGCCGTGGACGTCGTCGACCCTCGCGGCGCTGATTTCCGGATGTGTCGTCGGGTATCTCGCGGCTGACCTGGTGTCCGGGCTCGTGCACTGGTTCTGCGATCGCTTTTTCGAGGAAGACTCGCCGGTCATCGGCGCCGTCCTCATCCATCCCTTTCGCGAGCACCACCGCGACCCGCTCGCCATGACGCGCCACGGCTTCCTCGAGCTCACCGGTAACAGCTGCCTCGGGCTTCTGCCCGTCCTGGGCGCGGCGTGGTGGTGGGGTGCGCCGGCGGAGGGCGCGGCCGCAGTGTTCGCGTACGGCGCGCTCCTCGTCTTCGCGCTCGCCGCCTTCGCCACGAATCTCTTCCACAAGTGGGCGCACGCGCTCCGCGTGCCCCCGGCGGTGGCGTGGCTGCAGGACCGGCACGTCATTCTGCCCGCGTCCGCCCACATCGTGCACCACCGCGCCGGCTACTCCGGCGCGTACTGCGTGACGGCGGGATGGATGAACGGCTGGACCGACTCCTGGGGCGTGTTCCGCCGGCTGGAGCGTGTCCTCTGCGCCGCCGGCGTGCCCGCGACGGTGAGCGGTGACTGACGCGCGCCCGCTCGGCTACGACACGCGCTTCGGCCGCGGGTGGATCAGCGGCGTGTCATCCGTGTTTCTCGGGGCGCTCGGTGCAGGCGCGGTGCTGTGCCTGATCTTTCCCGATGTGCTCACCACGCCCGAGGCGCGCGCCGTCTATCCGATGGGCCTCGTGCGATTCCTGATCCATCTCGTGCTGGTGACCGCGTTCGGCCTCGGCATCCTGAGCGTGGCGCTCAGCCGCCGCTTCACCCTTGGTGTCACGGGCGTCGCGCTCGCGGTGGGCGCCGTGCTGCTGGGGGGCTCGGAGGTCGACGTGCAGGGGCCGATCGCCTCCGCGCGCTACGTGGGCTTCGACTGGTTCCTGCTCAACATCTTCGTCCTGTCGCTCGTGTTCGTGCCGCTCGAAGTCCTGTGGGCGCGGCGGCCCGAGCAAGGGTTCTTCCGCAAGGGCTGGCTCACCGATCTCCTGCATTTCGCGGTGAGCCACCTGCTCGTGCAGCTCACGGTGCTGCTGACCCTCGTCCCCGCCGCCGTCTTCTTCCGGTGGGCGGTGAGCGCGCGCCTGCAGTCGGCAGTGGCCGCGCAGCCCTTCCTCCTGCAGTTCGTCGAGATCGTGGTGGTGGCGGACCTCGCGGAATACACGATCCACCGCCTCTTCCACCGTGTGCCCTGGCTGTGGCGCTTCCACGCAGTGCACCACTCGTCGCAGGCGCTGGACTGGCTGGCGGGCTCGCGCATTCACCTGATCGACGCCGTCGCCACGCGCGCGGTGGCCTTCGTGCCGCTCTACGTGCTCGGCTTTGCGCCGGGTCCCGTCTACGCCTACCTCGTGTTCGTCGCCTTCCACGCGGTGTTCGTGCACGCCAACGTCCGCTTCACCTTCGGACGCCTGGCCCGGCTCATCGGCACCCCGCGCTTCCATCACTGGCACCACAGCGCGCAGCCGGAGGCCGTGGACAAGAACTTCGCGATCCACCTGCCCGTGATCGATCGCGTGTTCGGCACCTACTACATGCCGGAGGGAGAGTGGCCCGCCGCCTACGGCATCGCGGGCAACCCGGTGCCGGAGCCCTACGGTCAACAGCTGATCTATCCGTTCAGGACACCGGTCAAGACACTCACGCCATAGCGCCGCCGTCCACGGTGTAGATGCCGCCATTCATGTAGGACGCGTCGCTGCTGCACAGGAACACCACGAGCGCGGCGACTTCTGACGGCTCGCCGAAGCGGCGCATGGGGATGGTGCGCGCGAACGCTTCGTGGGCTGCCGCCGGGTTCTTGCCGCCGAAGCCCGCTTCCAGCGCACGCGCCATCGGTGTCTCCACGGGCGCCGGACAGACGGCGTTGACGCGGATCCCGTGACGAACGAGCTCGTAGGCGGCCGTCCGGGTGAGCCCGATGACGGCGTGCTTGCTGGCGGTGTAGGCGACGAGGTTCGGGCTGCTCCGCATCCCCGCGATGGACGCGGTATTGACGATGGCGCCGCCGCCGCGCGCGTGCAGGGCGGGCGCCACCTCCTTCATCCCCAGCCACACGCCCTTGACGTTGACCGCCATCACCTGGTCGAACACATCCTCCGGGTAGTCGACGAGCGGGCTCACCGCGCCCAGGATGCCGGCGTTGTTGAAAAAGCAATCGATGCCGCCGAAGCGGTCGAGGGCGGCGCGCACGTAGCGGCGGACGTCCGCTGCGCGCGTGACGTCCGCCTCCACCGCGAGCGCCTCGCCGCCCGCCTCCTTCACCGCCGCCACGCTCATCTCGAGGCCCTTGGCGGAGACGTCGACGAGCACCAGCGCGGCGCCCTCGGCGGCGAAGCGCGCGGCGGTGACGCGCCCGATGCCGCCCGCCGCGCCCGCGACGACGACCACCTTGCCTTCGAAGCGGCGCTCCATCGTCAGATGGCGGCCACGACCATGATCTCCACGAGGTACTTCGTCGACGCCAGCTTCGCTTCCACGGTGGCGCGCGCGGGCGTGTTCATGGGATCGACCCACGCGTCCCATGCCGCGTTCATCTCGTTGAACTTCGACATGTCCACGATGTAGATGGTCGCGGAGAGCAGCTTGGACTTGCTGGAGCCCGCGGCGGCGAGGAGGCTGTCGATCTTCTTGAGGATCGCCTCCGTCTGGGCTTTGGTGGTGGGCTCGTCGCCGTTCACCTGGCCCGCGAGGTAGACGGTGTTGTTGTGGACGACGGCGGCGCTCATGCGGGGTCCGGTCTGGTGGCGCGTGACGGTCATGATCTCTCCTCATGTACGGGATGGGCTGCGCTAATGCACGAGACGATAGCATTCGCGCGCGCGCTCGTGGGATCATCCTCGATTAGTTGGATGGGGGACCTCGAAGGGGCCCCCCAAGCCCCCCAACGCTCGGCAGCGTCCCGGCAAAGCCGTGACGCTCCTCGATATTGCTAGCTAGCGTTGTACGCGATCGAATCACGAGACCCTCAGCCCAGAAACTGGTGTTGGCGGACAGGCTGCGTACAATACCCGGGCATCCGGGGACCGTGGCCGAACCGCCAATGGTGCTGCCGATGAGCCCGTTAGCTAGCGTGG
>JBKKCN010000772.1:0-2924 GCA_046712525.1 Candidatus Rokuibacteriota bacterium | reverse complement strand
CTTGCCGCGGTTGAACACATACACGTTGTCCTTGGCGTCCACGGCGACACTCGTCGCCTCCACGAACGCATAGCCCTCGGGCAATCGCCCCCACCCCTCGACCGGACGGTAATCCATCGTGGCCTCCCTCTACGGTGTGAAACGCCGCCGCCTAATACTGCCACGGCCGGCGGTAACATGGCGGCCATGCTGTGCACGGCCTGTCGCGCGGAAAATGCGGACGGCGGCGAGCTCTGCGAGGCGTGCCGGGTGCAGTACCACTGGGCAAGAGGCGAGCAAGATCTCGCCCTCGACTACGGGCAGCGCTGTCTCACGCGCGCCGCCGAGCGCGACGATCTGGCCCTGCGCGTGACCGCGCTCTTCTACCTGGGGCACGTCCATTCCGCGCTCGGCGATCATACGGAGGCCCTTCGCCAGTACACGGATCTCTTCAGCAGGCTCGAGAGGGGGCAGCAGCACGAACGCTTCGGCTTGTCGGGCCTGCCGTACTCCGGCGCGTGCGCGCTCGCCGCCGAGTGCCTGCTGGAGCTCGGCGACACCGCGGGCGCGCTCGAGCGCGTGCGCCGCGGCGCGGAAGTCGCGCGCGACGGCAACCACCTCTACAGCCAGATGGCGGTGGCCGCCTTCCACGGCATGGTGCTCACCAGCTCCGGCGCCGTGCCCGAGGCGATCACGCTCCTCGAAGACGCCGTGAAGACATGCCGTGACAAACGCTTCGTGGGCCAGCTCATCAACGTCCTCCGTCACCTCGGCGTCGCCTATCTCGAGGCCGGCCGACCCGCCGAGGCACGAGCCGCGGCCCAAGAATCAGTGGACCTCCAGGAGGCCGCCCACGTCTCCGTCCACCGCGGCATGCTGCTCCACGTCATCGCCGGCGCCTGGCTCGCCGAAAATAATCTTGATCGCGCCGAAGAAACCATCGCCCTCGCCCTGGACTACGCCGAACGCCAAGGTGAGCGCAGCACGCAGGCCCATCTACTGGCCCTCCGCGCCGAAATCGCCCTCGCCCGCCACCACCACCCCGAAGCCGAAACCGCAGCAGACGAGGCCCAAGAGATCGCCGAAGAACTGGCGATGGCGCCCCTGGTCGCCCACTGCCGGACCCTGCTCCGCCGCGCACGTTCGTAATGCCGGAGTCGCAATAAGGAAACAGTAGGTCCGCCAACGCCGTGTGGCGGAGGCGGGTTGGGGTTCGGGGTGCGCGGACCCGTTTCCCTCTCAACTAAAAGCGCACAAGGCGCGTCGATGGAGCCCAGCCGCCACGGGTCCGGTTCGGCCACCATCCACGTGGTCCGAGCACCCCGAACCCCGACCCGCCCCCGCCACACGCCGCCGGGGTCACCGCCCGTCAGGATCACCGTAGTGCCGCACGAGGTACTTCACGAGCGCGGAGCGTTCGTCGGGTGAAAGCGGCATGCCGTACGTCACCATGCGGTCGATGATGGCGCCCCAGCCGAGCGGACCCTGTCGCTGCTGCACCGCGATCTCGACGCTGTGGCAGATCACGCAGCGGCTGACGACGAGCACCCACCCGTCGGTCTGCGGAATCGGCTCCTGCGCGATGGCCGCGCGCCCGAGGGCGCCGGCGGCCACCGCCCCGGCGAAGATCGCGAGGGCGGCGGCGAAGCGAAGCCTACGCAACGTCGACTTTGATCGAATGGATGACGTTCCAGCGGTAGCCGAGCGGGTT
Organism: Candidatus Rokuibacteriota bacterium; assembly: GCA_046712525.1. Lineage (GTDB taxonomy): Bacteria > Methylomirabilota > Methylomirabilia > Rokubacteriales > CSP1-6 > JBBDXO01. The sequence continues at coordinate 1,234 of JBKKCN010000772.1, read as the reverse complement.
GTAGGCGCGAGTGGTGGGCTGGATGCGGCCGAGGCTGTCGGTGGCGCGCGCCATCACCGTGTGGCTGCCCGGGGTGGCGTCCCAGTCGAACTCCCACTTGCGCCACGAGTAGCGGTCCCACTTGCCGACGAACTGGCCCGGCTTCCACGTCTGGCCGCCGTTGGTGGAGATGTCGATGCCGTTGAGCTCGCCCTCGCCCGCCCACGCCCAGCCCCACACGGTGACGCGGTTGGCGGCGAGCCGAGCGCCGTCGGCGGGGCCGACGATGACGGACTTCACCTCCAGCGACTGCAGCGAGTAGGTGTCCTTCTCGTCCTCCGCGCGCGGCACACGGTAGCTACGCTTCATGAACGCGCCGTCGAACTCTTCGGGCAGCACCATGATCCGCTCCACCCACTTCACGGACGCGGAGCCGACGAAGCCCGGCGTGATGATGCGTGCGGGACCACCGTGCAGATGCGGAATGGGCTTGTCGGCCATCTCGAGCGCGATCATCGAGTGCGGCTCGCGCGCTTTCCAGATGGGCACGCTCCGGATGAAGTCGGGCGCCTGCGGCGTGGGCGCCTTGTCGGCGCCGTCGAAGGCGACGTGCAGCCCCGTGGGGCGCACCTTGGCCATCGCGAGCACGTCCGCCAGGCGCACCCCCTTCCACTTGGCGTTGCCGAGGGCGCCGTACTCCCACTGGATGCCGGTGGCACGCGGCCGGTGAAACGAGCGTCCGTTGCCCGCGCACTCCAGCGTCACGTCTTGCGTGAACATCGGCATCTTGCGGAGGTCGTCCAGGCTCAGCACGAGCGGCTGCTCCACCTCGCCTTCCACCTTCACCGCCCACTGCGCCGGGTTCACGGCGGGCGCCTCGTAGTTGTTCCGCACGAAGAAGACCTCGTCGGGCGTGTGGTAGGAGGTCAGGTCGGATAACCGGGCCTCGAGGTTGATGGGCCGCGGGCTGCGCACGATGAGCCGCTCTTTGCCCGCGATGGGGGCGGGCGGGGTCGGTGGCGCCTGCGCGCCGGCGCCCCGAGCGCCGAGCCCGGCGGCCACAGCGACGGCACCGGTGGCAATGAGAAAACCGCGACGGCTCACGGACCCGGCTTGATCGTCACGCATGGGGGACGCTCCTTTGCGCGAAATATACAACGGTGCCCGAATTGTTCCACCCTGTGGCTGCCGGTGGCGCGTATACCTAACCGATCATGGCTCTCGACGAACGGGCGTTCGCGCACCTGGCCGAGGA
>JBKKCN010000771.1:0-15245 GCA_046712525.1 Candidatus Rokuibacteriota bacterium | reverse complement strand
TTGCACGGAGCGGTGACCGCCACCTCGAAGTCACCGTTGCGCAGCGCCTGGAACCAGGACGACGTTTCCAATGTGTTGTGCTTGACGGTGACACCGATCTGCCGCCACTGGTCGATGACCCAGATGCCGAACGGCTCGTACGGTTGCGGCACCGCGCGGTTCAGCAGCGTGACCGAGAGGTTCTCGACGCCCGCCTCCTTCAGCAGGCGACGCGCCTCGGCTCGCGCGGCGTTGATGTCCCGGCCATAACCGGCTAGCTTCTCCAGCTCGGCCGGCGGCGTCGCCCACGGCGTGCCGGGGACCTGGATGCCGGCGACCTCCTTGATGAGCGCGATGCGCGAGAGCGCCTTGGACCCTTCCCAGCGGTCGAGCCCCAGCGAGAGTGCCCGCCGTACGCGCTTGTCGTCGAACGGCTTCTTCTGCTGGTTGGGCGTCACGCCGATCGAGCAGTTCCACGCGCTCTCCTGCACCGTGATCTTGCTGCCGAGCGCACCGACGAGGCTATCGCGGTCGGCCGGCGTGAAGCTCCGGAACTGGATGTGAGCGCGTTCGCCGCGCACGGCCGCCACCTGGGCCGAGGCGCTCGGGACGAAGATCGCCCGAAACCCGTCGAGGTAGGGCTTCCCCTTGTCCCAGTAGTCGGGGTTCTTCTTGGCGATCCAATGCGAGCCGCGCACGTACTCGACGAACTTGAAGGGCCCGGTGCCCATGACGTTCTTCTCGTACCAGCGCGGGTCCTTCGCGAGGATGTCGGCGCTGTAGATCCAGTTCCACGGCGACGCCAGGGCCGCCATGAAGGAGGCCTCGGGATATTTCAGGCGGAACACCACGGTGTCGGGCGTGGGCGCCCCCACCGACTCCACCGAGCCGTAGGTGGCCTGGCGGCTCGACACGCCGCCGGGCGCAGGGAAGATGATGTGGTCGTACGAGGCTTTCACGTCGCGCGACGTCATCAGGCTCCCGTCGTGGAACTTCACTCCCTGGCGCACCTTGAACGTATACGTCCGCTTGTCGGGCGAGATCGTCCACGACTCGGCGAGGTCTCCGATGAACTTCGTGCCGGTGCGATCGGTGGGATCCACGCGCATCAGCGTGTTGTACTGGGGCGCGCCGGGATGGAGCATCGCGAAGGTCTCCTCGCGATGGGCGTCGAAGCTGGGTGGCTCGGCGGCGACCACGAAGACGAGCTCGCCGCCCGAGCGCGGCTTGTCCTGAGCGCCGGCGGGCGTCGCCAGCAGAAGGAGCAACAGCAGCAGGAACGGGCGCATGGTAAAGCGGCTCATGACAGGGCCTCCGATCAGCGAAGTGCCGGTACAGTACCATGCGTAACAGTCAGCAGCAGACGAAGCCGTACTCCTGGGAGGATGCGATGGACGTCGGTCTGCAGATGGTGTTCTCCAGCTACGGGTGGAGCAACGTGTCCGATGAGCAAGTCTGGAACGAGGAGCTGCATCTCGCCCGCCTCGCCGCCGACCTCGGCTTCGACGTCCTGTGGTCCGTGGAGCACCACTTCAACGACTACTCGTTCTGCCCGGACAACCTGCAGCTCATGTCGTATCTCGCGGCGGTGTGCCCGGATGTCGATCTCGGTACCGCGGCGGTGATCCTGCCCTGGCACGATCCCCTGCGCGTGGCCGAGCAGGTGTCCGTGCTGGACCACCTCAGCCGGGGCCGCCTCCGCCTCGGCATGGGTCGCGGCCTCGCCCGGCGGGAGTTCGAGGCCTTCCGGGGCACGATGGACGAATCGCGGGGGCGGTTCGACGAGGGCGCGGAGATGATCCTGCGCGGCCTTCGCACCGGATTCATGGAGGGTGACGGGCCCTTCTACCCGCAGCCGCGGACGGAGATTCGGCCGCGGCCGACGCGGAGCTTCGAAGGCCGCGTGTACGCAGTGGCCTCGTCCGACGACTCGGTGGTGTCGGCGGCAAAGCTGAACGCGCACATGGTCATGTTCGCCGACCGGCCCTGGCCGATGCGCATGCCTGCCATCCAGAAGCACCGCGAGCTCGTCCGGCAGATGCACGGAACGGAGGCGCACCCGCCCTTGCTGGCCGACTTTTGCGTGTGCACGCCCACTCTCGCGGGTGCGGAGGAGATAGCCCGCCAGTACATGGGCAAGTTCGTCGAGAGCAACTTCTATCACTACGAGCTGCTGGGGCCGCACTTCAGCACCGTGAAGGGCTACGACGCCTACGCGCAGAAGATCGCGATGGCCCGGGAGATCGGCATGGACGGCATCGTTTCGGCGTTCATGGAGGCCGCAGTCTGGGGCCCGCCCGACCGTATCTTGAAGAAGCTCGAGGAGCGGCGGGCGCTCGTGGGCGACTTCGAGCTGGCCACATCGTTCCGCTTCGGTGGCACACCGCTCGACCTGGCCGAATCCGGACTTCGTCTCTACGCCAAGGAGGTCATGCCGGTCGTGCGCTCCTGGATGCGCTAGACTCCACCGCACGCGATGCTGCCCGACAATCTCGGCTACCTTTTCGAGAGCGCGCTCACCCTCACGCCGTCGGCGCCGGCGCTCTTCCAGGACAAGACCATCCTCACCTTCGCCGACCTCGATGCGAGCGCCAACCGCGCCGCGAACGCGCTGGCGGGACTGGGCGTGGGGGCCGAAGACCGCGTGGCGCTGGCGTTCACCAACGACTGGCGATTCCTCGAGATGCTCTTCGGGGCCATGCGCCTGGGGGCGGTGCCGGTGCCGCTCAACATCCGCATGGGCGATGACGCCCTCCGGTACGTCGTCGAGGACTCGGAAGCGCGCGTGCTCGTCGCGAGCGCGGCGATGGCCGAGCGCGCACGAACGCTTGCGGAGCGGGTGCCGGCCATCAAGCATCTCATCGTCGACGGCCCCGCCGACGGTGGGATCACCTACGAGTCGTTCGTCAGCGCCGCGTCCTCCACGCTCCCGCGACGCCGGACCGCGGGTGATGAAGTCTGCATGCAGCTCTATACTTCGGGCTCGACGGGCAAGCCCAAGGGTGTGCTGCTCACACACGCGGGGCAGGTCTGGAACGCGGACATCATCCGCAAGGCGATGCTGTGCGACGAGACCGAGCGCGCCCTCGTCGCGGTGCCGCTCTACCACAAGAACGCGTTGGCGGGCGCCGTGAAACCTTTCCTGCTCGCGGGCGGCTCCGTGGTGATCCTGCCCGGCTTCGACGCCAAGGAAGTCATCCGCGCCATCGATCGCTACAAGGTCACCTACCTCACGGGCGTGCCGGCAATGTACAAGATGCTCCTCGCGGAGAAGGAGCTGCTCGCCCGTCACGACGTCTCCAGCATCCGCTACGCGCTGTGCGGCTCGGCGGAGGTGCCCGACGAGCTGCTCACGGAGTTTCGCGACGTCTTCGGCGCGCCCATCGCGGAGAGCTACGGGCTCACCGAGGGTGGGCCGGTGCCGGTGGTCAACAACCGATGGGCGCTCAAGAAGCGGGGCAGCTGCGGCGTCGCGTTCCCCGGCTGTGACGTGAAGCTCATCGACGATGCCGGACGTGACGTCGCCGTGGACGAGGTCGGCGAGCTGCTGACGCGCAACCCGGGCGTCGCCCGCGGCTACTGGAAGCTGCCGGCGGTGTGGGCGCGCAAGTATCGCGACGGCTGGCTGCACACGGGCGACCTGATGCGCCGTGATGCCGACGGCTACTACTACTTCGTCGGACGCAAGGACGACATGATCAACGTGGCGGGCGAGAACGTGTACCCGAAAGAGGTCGAGGATATTCTGCTCCGTCATCCCAATCTGCGCGACGCCTGTGTCGTGCCCGCCCCCCACGCCGTGAAGGGCGAGGTGCCCATCGCCTTCGTGGTGGAGCGCGAGCGCGGCCGCACCGACGAGGACGAGGTGAAGCGGTTCTTCCTCGAGCGCGGCGCGCCCTACGCCCACCCGCGCCGCGTCGTCTTTCTCGACGCGCTGACCCTCAGCGGCACCGGCAAGACTGACCGCGCCGCGCTGCGCGCACAGGCGCGCGAGCTCGGCATCGGAGCGTCGTGATGGCCGAATCGCTCGGCTTCGAGCACTCACCGTTCATGCGCTTCCTGGGGCTGCAGCTCGTGCACGCCGAGGAGGGCAGCGTGGAGATCCGCCTGCCCTTCCGGGAAGAGTTCCTCCGGAGCGACGGCTCGGACTGGCTGCACGGGGGCGTCGTGAGCTCGCTCGCCGACATCGTGGGCGATTACGCCGTCATCACGAAGACGGGCGCGGGCGTGCCCACCATCGACCTGCGCGTCGACTACCTCAGGCCCGCGCGCCGCGGCGACCTCGTGGCGACGGGGCGAACGCTCCGGGTCGGGCGCACGGTGAGCGTGGCCGACGTGGAGATCCGCGACGCCGAGGGAACGCTGGTCGCGGTGGGGCGCGCCGTCTATGCCTCGCCCCGCAAAGGAGACTGAGATGAGCGAGCCACCTCCCGACAACCTCAACGAGATCGGCGTGCTCCGGCGCCGCGAGATCGAGGCGCGGATCCTCATGCCCGTCCTCGAAGCCCTCGGCGCCGAGTTCGGGCGCGAGCATGTCCAACGGATCGCGCGCGACGTCGTGGTCGACGTGGCGCACCGCCAGGGCCACGAGCTCGCCGAGCGCATGGGGGGCAACAGCCTCGACGACTTCGCGCGCGCGCTGGATGACTGGAAGAAGGGCGATGCCTACCGCATGGACGTGCTCGAGCAGACGCCGGAGCGCTTCTCGTTCAACGTGACGCGCTGCCGGTACGCGGAGATGTACCGGGCGCTCGGCATCCCCGAGATGGGCGCGCTCCTGTCGTGCAACCGCGACGCCTCGCTCGTGGAAGGCTTCAACCCCGACGTGCAGCTCACTCGCACGCAGACGATCATGGGCGGCGCCACGCACTGCGACTTTCGCTTCGAAGTCCGCCGCCGTCCCGAGGCACGCTGAGGTGCGAGCGGTCGTCTTCGAGGGGCACGGCGGCCTCGACCGTGTGAAGCTGCGCACGGATTGGCCGGAGCCGACGGCGGGCACCAGGCAGGCCGTGGTCGACGTGCGTGCGTGCGGGCTCAACTACCTCGACATCTTCGTGCGACGCGGCATGCCGGGGCTCGCGGTGGAGATGCCTCGCATCCCCGGCGGCGACATCAGCGGCGTGGTGAGCGCGGTGGGCGCGGGAGCGGATCCCAGCTGGATCGGGCGGCGCGTGATGATCGATCCGCACATCAAGCCCGGCGGCGCGCTCGGTGAGCACGCCAACGGCGGGCTGTGCGACCGCATCGCGGTGGACGCGGACAACCTCATCGCGATGCCGGAGACGGTGTCCTTCGAGCAGGCGGCGGCGCTGCCCATCGCGTACGGCACCGCCTGGCGGATGATGATCGCGCGCGGCCAGGTGCAGAAGGGCGAGATGGTCCTCATCCTCGGTGCCAGCGGCGGCGTGGGCACCGCGTGCGTGCAGATCGCGAAGAACCTGGGGGCGGAGGTCATCGCGTGCGCCAGCTCGGGGGCCAAGCTGCAGCGTCTGAAGGAGCTGGGAGCCGATCACCTCGTCGACTACACGCGCGAAGACTTCTCCAGTCGAGCGTGGCACATCTCCGGCAAGAAGGGCGTCGACGTCGTCGTCAACTACACCGGCGGCGACACCTGGGTCCCGAGCCTTCGCGCCCTCGCCCTTCACGGGCGACTGCTCACGTGCGGCGCCACCGCCGGGTACGATCCGCCCGAGGACATCCGCTACATCTGGCGGCGCGAGGTGAACATCATCGGGTGCAACGGCTGGACACGGGAGGACCTCGAGCAGCTCCTGGCCGAGGTGGCCCGCGGGACCATCCGGCCCATCATCGACGGGGTGTTTCCGCTGGAGCAGGCGGCGGAGGCGATGCGCGTCATCGAGGACCGCGAGGTGTTCGGCAAGGTGATCCTCCGCCCGTGAGCGGCCGCGTGCCCAACGTGGGAGCGCTGCTGTCCCGTCACGCCGGCCGCGGGCTGACGGCCATCGTCGATCTCACCATCCCGAACCACCCGCGCGAGATCGGCTACGACGAGCTGGACCGCGTGTGCGACGCCGTCGCCGCCGGACTGACCGCGCGCGGCCTGGGGCGCGGCGATCGCGTGGGCATCCTTGCCCTGAACCGTCCCGAGTATGTCGAGACGCTCTTCGGCGCCATGCGCGCCGGGTGCGTGCCGGTGCCGCTCAACGTCAAGCTGCCCTCGGACACGCTCGCCTACATCGCGAGCGACGCGGGGCTGGCCCTCGTCTTCACTGACGCCAGTCATCGACGCGTCTGTCCGAACATCCCCGTCATCGACTTCGACGACGGCTACGCGGATTTTCTCAAGCCCGGGCCCTTCCCCGCCGTCGCCCCGGGAGAGACGGATCTTTGCCTTCAGCCGTACACGTCGGGTTCGACGGGGAGACCGAAGGGCGTGCTGCTTCATCACGCGGGCCAGGCGTGGCAGATCGACGTTCTCGTCCGCGCCCGCAATCTCACGCCCGCCGACAGCATCATGGTGGCGGCGCCGCTGTATCACAAGAACGCGCTCGTGTGGACGAAGGTGGGTCTCGGCGCCGGCGCCTCGCTGGTGATGCTGCCGCGCTTCGACGCGCGCCGGTACGTCGAGGCCATCGGACGCTGGCGAGTCACGCGGCTCTCGGGCGTGCCCACCATGTTCCAGCTCATCCTCGCCGAGCAGGAGGCGCTCGCTGCCATCGACCGCACCACTGTGCGCGCGGTAGGCGTGGGCTCCGCTCCGGCCTCCGCCGCCCTCATCGAGGCGCTGGAGCGGACGTTCCCCAACGCCACCGCCACCAACGGCTACGGCATCACGGAAGGCGGGCCCGTGATGTTCGGCCCGCATCCGAAAGGCACGGCGCGGCCGCCCGCGTCCATCGGCCATCCCCTGCCCGGTGCTGCGGTGAAGCTGGTGCCCGGCCCCGACGAGGGCGTGCTGTTCACGCGCAATCCGGGCGTGATGCTCGGCTACCACAACCTGCCCGCGGAAACCGCGCGGCGGCTGCACGACGGCTGGCTCGACACGGGCGACATCTGCCGGCGTGATGTTCAAGGCTTCTATTACTTCGTGGGCCGCGACGACGACATGTTCGTGTGCGGGGGCGAGAACATCTATCCCGGCGACGTGGTGGCGGTCATCGAGCGTCATCCCGACGTGCTGCAGGCGGCGGTGATCGCCGTGGACCACGAGCTGAAGGGGCAAGTGCCGGTCGCGTTCGTGGTGGCGCGCCCGGGTGCGCACCTCACCGAGCAGGCGGTGAAGGAGTGGGCGCTCGCCCACGGGCCCGCCTACGCGCACCCGCGGCGCGTGATCCTGACGCCGGAGATCCCGCTCGCCGGCACCGGTAAGATCGACCGCGCCGCGCTCAAGGCGCTTGCCCGGTGAGGCGGCAGGCGCGTGCTATAGTCCCACCGCCGCTCACGTCGAGGAGGAGGACCCAATCATGAATCGGCGCACTTTCGTGAAAACAGCCGGCGTCGCCGCCGCCGCCGGGCTCGCCCCGCAGATCCTGGTCCGCTCCGCCCGGGGCGCGGACAAGAACCGCGTCGTGTTCATCTCCGAGGAGTCGAATCCGAAGGCGATCGCGGTCTACGACAAGATCAACGCCGACTTCGAGAAGGAAACCGGGATCAAGGTGACGATGGAGTATCCCGGCTTCCGCGACATCGCCAAGCGCGTGGCGACCCTGATCGCCGCCGGCACTCCGCCCGAGCTCGTCTGGTACGGCGCGGGCCAGGCCATGAACCTCGCCATCGAGAACCAGCTCGCCGACGTGGGCGATCTCGTGAAGACCTTCAAGGTCCCCGACAACCAGCGGATGGTCTTCAAGGGCGCCGACCGCTCCCTGCCCACCAGCCAGCAGTTCGTGTACGGCTGGTACCGCAAGGACCTCTTCCAGCAGAAGGGCCTCGAGGCGCCGAAGAGCTGGAACGACTACCTCAAGGTCGCGGGCGCGCTGAACAATCCGCCGCAGATGTACGGCTGCATCGTGCCCTCCGCGGAGACGGGCGCCTCCACGCTCCTGCTCGAGACGATGTTCATGAAGAACGACGTGCACTGGTTCGAGTGGAACGCCGGCAAGAAGGAGTACGAGGTGGCGCTGGACCAGGGCCAGCAGAAGAAGCGCGCCATCGAGACCCTCGACTACCTGCACGAGCTGCACAAGTTCTCCCCGGAGGCGAGCAACTACAACTGGGCGGAGCTGATGAGCACGTACGTGGCGGAGAAGGCGGCCACGTCGTGGTACGTGGGGGCGCGGCTGCTCGAGCAGGTCAATGCGAACAACTCGCGCATCGCGGATGCCACGGTGCCCTTCGACCTGCCGAAGAAGATCACCGAGGCCTACTACCTGTCGATCCAGGGCTTTCACGTGCTGGAGAAGACCAACATCGAGGGCGCCAAGAAGTACGTCACGTTCTTCATGAACCATCCCGACGTCATCAAGTGGTATCACGCGGTGCCGTTGCACATCGTGCCCGCCAGCCGCGACATGCTGCGCTCGGCGAAGTACCAGGACCACCCCGTCATCCAGAAGCGGATGGACGTGCTGAACTTCCTGGACTCGATCTGGGGCAAGGGCGTGCCGCTCTACTACTGGGACGGCAAGGAGCTCAATCAGCACATCGGGCTCTACCACAACGAGAACCTCGCGGGCTGGATGCTGGCCGCGCGCAACATCAAGGGCATGAAGGCGGAGGCCGTCGTCGACGAGGCGGCCGGTCAGGTCCGCAAGAAGATGCGCCGGGCCAGCTAGCAGGCGGCACGACAGGCGGGGCGGGGCCGGTGCGCGCACGTACGGAGCACGGGCTCTGGGTCGTCGGAACCACCGGCCCCGCCCTCCTCCTGCTCGCCGTGGTCGCTTACGTGCCCATCACCTACGCGATCGGGCTGAGCTTTTTCAAGAAGACCGCCTTCAACCCGGCGCTCACCTGGATCGGCCTGCAGAACTACTGGTACATCGCGCAGGAACCCGACCTCTGGCGCTCGCTGTGGCGCTCGGTGGTGTTCACCGCGGGCTCGGTGACGCTCCAGGTCATGTGGGGGCTGGTGACGGCGCTGCTGCTCAACCGCACCTTCGCGGGCCGCACGCTCGTGCGCAGCCTGTTCATCCTGCCCTACCTGCTTCCCGCCGTCGTGGTGGCGCTCGTCTTCCAGTGGCTGCTCAACCAGGAGTACGGCGTCGTCAACCAGATCCTCATGCAGGCCGGCGTCGTCACCAGGCCCATCAACTTCTTCGGCGGGCTCGGCACCGCGATGTGGTCGGTGGTGGCGATGGTGGGCTGGCAGTACGGCAGCTTCGCGACACTGCTCATCCTGGCCCGACTGCAGGCCATCAATCCCAAGCTCTACGAGGCGGCGCGCGTGTCAGGCGCCGGTCCCCTGCGCTGCTTCCTCGACGTGACCCTGCCGAATCTCAGGACCACGCTGGTCGTGATCGCGCTCCTGCGCGGCATCTGGATGTTCAACAAGTTCGACAGCATCTGGCTGCTCACGCACGGCGGGCCGCTGAAGGCGACGGAGACGCTGCCCATCTATGCCTATCGGCTCGCGTTCGAGGATTTCGACTTCGGGCTGGCGGCCGCCGCCTGCACCTTCATGTTCCTCGTGCTGCTGGTGGGAGCCATCGCCTACTTCAAGTTCCTCGACCCCACGCGCGAGGTCGAGGTGGGGCGGTGAGAGCGGTCATCGAGCGACACGGCCCGCTGCTGCTGCTGCTCGCGGTGCTGGTGGTGGTCGCCTTCCCCTTCTACTGGATGCTGCTCAGCAGCTTCACGCCGCGCCAGGTGCTGTTCCGGCCCCCGTACGCGTTCTTCCGCACCGATCTGTCGCTCGAAAATTATCGCGATCTGCTGTTCGCCAGCGAGTTCGTCGTCTACCTTCGCAACAGCCTCATCGCGGCCGCGGGCGCCATCGTCCTCAACGTGGTGGCGGCCACGCTGGCCGGCTACGGCCTCACGCGCTTCGGCTTTCCGGGCAAGAAGACGTTCGCCTTCGGCACGCTCTTCTCGTACATGTTTCCGCCCATGCTGATGGCGATCCCGCTCTACATCCTCTTCTCCGCCCTCCAGATGCGCAACACCTATACCGGTCTCATCCTCGCCCACATGGCGCTCAGCCTGCCGCTCAACATCTGGCTCATGTGGCAATACTTCCAGATCGTGCCCGTCTCTCTCGAAGAGGCGGCGTGGGTGTCCGGCGCCGGCCGGCTGCGAGCGCTGCGCGAAATCTGCCTGCCCTCGGCGCGCCCCGGCATCCTGTCGGTGGCGATCTTCTCCTTCGCGCTCTCGTGGAACGACTTCACCTTCGCGTTTATTTTACAAACCGACCGCGCCATGTTCACGCTGCCCGTGGGTCTGGCCACCTTCGTGGAGCAGACGGCCATCCACTGGGGGATGGTGATGGCGGCGGCCGTGCTCGTCTCCGTGCCCACCTTCGCGCTCGTCTTCTTCCTGCAGCGCTACCTGCTGAGCGGCCTGCGAGTGGGAGGGGCGTAGGCGATGGCGTTCTCGGTGCGCCTCGATGATGTGTGGAAGCGCTTCGGCCGCGGCGCGCGCGAGGTGGTGGCGGTGCGCGGCCTCACCGTGGAGATCGCCGAGCGCGAGTTCTTCACGTTCGTCGGCCCCTCCGGCTGCGGCAAGACGACCACCCTGCGCATGATCGCGGGGCTGGAAACCCCGACCACCGGCCGCATCTGGTTCGGCGACCACGACGTCACCGACCTGCCGCCGCAGAAGCGCGACATCGCCATGGTCTTCCAGGACATCGCGCTCTTTCCGTACATGACCGTGCGCCAGAACATCGCCTACCCGCTCCGCATCGCGGGCGTTCCGCGCGCCCGCATCGATGACCGTGTGGATCGGGTGGCCGCCATGCTCGGCCTCACCGACAAGCTGCCCATGAAGCCGGCCCAGCTCTCGGGGGGCCAGCAGCAGCGCGTCGCCATCGGCCGCGCCATCATCAAGGAGCCGAAGGTGCTGCTCATGGACGAGCCTCTCAGCGCCCTCGACGCCCGCCTGCGCGCCGAGATGCGCACGGAGATCCTCCGTCTGCACCGCGAGATCTCGTCCACCATCATCTACGTCACCCACGACCAGGTGGAGGCGATGACGATGTCCACGCGCCTGGCCGTCATGGACGGCGGCGTCGCCGTCCAGATCGACGAGCCCCGGCGCATCTTCCGCTCGCCGCGCGACCTCACGGTGGCGACCTTCATCGGCACACCGGCGATGAACATCGTCCCTGCCGCCGCCGTCGCGAGTCGCACCGGCCTGACGATCGAGCTGCTCGGCCACCGATTCCCCGTCGCCCCCGTCCATTGCACCAAGCTCGAGGGCAAGCAGCGGCTGAAGGCGGGAGTCCGGCCGCAGGCGCTGCGGCTCGGTCCTCCACGGGCGGGCGGAATCCGGGGCACGGTATTCCTGCGCGAGCCCCTGGGGCTGGAGGACGAGGTGCTGGTGCAGGTGGCGGACGGGACGCGCGTGAAGCTGGTGACCGCGAGCGGCGAGGAGTACGGGGAGGGCGCGGAAGTGGGGTTGGAGATCGCCCCCGGCGATCTTTACCTGTTCGACGCGGAGTCGGGGCAGGCTTTATGTGAGCGCATCGACTAGGGCGCGCGACCACCTCCTGATCAACCCGCCCGCGGAACAGGCGCCCTACGCGCTCTTGGCGCGACGAACCACGAGATCAACGTCGCAATCGAGCACCTGAAGCAGGGACAACAGCTGATCCACGGACTTGCTGTAGTTCGTCTGGTCCAGGAGCCGATAGAACTGGGTCGCCGATGTTCCGAGTCGTCGGATGACCTCACGACGACTCAGCGGACTGGCTGCGATGCGCCGCTGGGCCTCGAGCGTCAGCTTGTAGAGCAACGCATCCCGCAAGTAATCAGGATTCCGGTTGTACTCGAGAACCTGTTCGATATGAGTCGTGCCTTCCTTGCCTGATGCGAGAACGTAGGTAAAGCCTTCGGAACCAAGATCCTTGTCTACAAAGACGCGCGCGATTGGGTCATCGGGCGTTGGCTTGGGCTGGAGCTTGGAGAACGGAAAGAGCAGGGCTCCCTTTGACGTCGTCACCTCCACTGCCCTCCGACGCCCGTTAGCCTTCACAGATCGAATCTTCATAGTCGGCCCTCAGCCTCGAGTTCGAGTATCAGTTGAACGATCTTCCTCGACGCCTGCCCCTTCATCGCCAGCTTCTTGTCCAAGTCCCACTTTACGATCAATCTCCCCTCACGGTAGACGTGTACGTGGCGTGGCGGATGGTCACCTTTCCATGAGACAAAGAAGTACCCGCCGCGCGCCACCTTGCCCATTCTCTGCCGTTACCTTGGATGGTAACACATGGCGATGAGCGTCCGAAGGAACGGAGGCTCAGCGTCGAGCGGAGGTGACGCGCGCAGCGTCCATCAGGGACGGGCGCTCCACGCCGCCCACGCGAGAGCGAGCCAGCCGAGGATGAACGCGAATCCACCGACGGGCGTGACGGCCCCGAGCATCCGCACGCCGGTGATCGCGAGGAGGTAGAGGCTGCCCGAAAAGAGCAGCGTGCCCGCGATGAACAGCCAGCCGGCGACGCTGACCGCGGTGCCAGGCCAGCGCGTGACCGCCCACGCGACGGCCAGCAGCGCGAGCGCGTGATACATGTGGTAGCGCGCGCCGGTCTCGAAGGTCTGCAGCGCTTCCGGTGACAGGCGCGCGCGCAGCCCGTGCGCGGCGAACGCGCCGAGCGCCACCGCCAGTCCCGCGGATACCGCCCCCACGCCGAAGAAGATGCGATCCATCGCGTCCTTTCTAGAGCGGAACGGTGAGCGAGGCGCCGGGCACGACGATGCCGCCGCGACGGCCGGGCTGCACGCTGCCGTAGCGCGCGGCAAAGCACGCCGGCAGCGCGCGGCCGTCGGCGGGGCAGAGCCACAGCCGCAAGAGGTGACGCTTGCGCTCGGGCTCCGGCCAATCGTAGAACTCCGTGCGGTCGTGGAGCACCTGGTGGTTGTGCAGCAGCTGGATGTCGCCCGGCTCGAAGTCCATGTCCAGGTGGAGCGCAGGGTCCTCCACCAGCGTGTCGAGCAGGTCCATGGCCTCCACCTGCGCCGGCGTCAAGCGCGGCACCTCGGCGAACCGCTGGGCCGACTCGATATAGCGCCGCACGTACATGGTGGTGAAGCTCCCGGCGTGCCAGTTGAAGACGGGGATGGCGAACCACGGCTTCATCCCCGCCGGCACCTCGCCCCGGCGGTCGATGCAGAGGGGCTCGAAGAGGACGGCGGCGAGGTCGGGCCGCCGCGCGCGCATTTCGTTGTAGACCGTCACCGAGCTCACGATGCTGGAGAGGCCACCCGCCCTCGCCCGCCGCACGCAGAGCAGGCCCACGAGGTCGCAGGAGTCGGTGTGGTAATTCTGCCGCTTCGTCGTCTGGTAGATGCGCGCGTTGGGATCGTCGGCATCGCGCCCGACATCCCGGACGTGGCCGAGTACGTGCCCGGCGCCGTTCTGTGGCAGCGCCCCGCCGAGGTACGTCCCGAGGCCCCAGTAGATGGTGGCGAGGTCGCGCAGGTCGTAGCGGCCGGCCTCGAGTCCGCGCACGAGGACGAAGCCGCGGCCGTGAAGCAGCTCGCGACGGATGTCGTCCAGGGCGGGACCCAGCGTGGGAAGCGGGAAATCTTCACGCCCGATGGTGAGGAGGTCACGGCCGCGCACGCCGGAGAGCGCGGCGTCGATCTCCCGGCGTTCGCCGCCCGCGAGGTGGCGGATCCACTCTTCGCTCTTCGCGAGCTCGGCTCCCCGCCACGCGGAGGGACCGACGATGGGCGCTGGCGGCATCATAGCCGCATAATATGCCGCATGGCA
Source organism: Candidatus Rokuibacteriota bacterium (assembly GCA_046712525.1). GTDB lineage: Bacteria > Methylomirabilota > Methylomirabilia > Rokubacteriales > CSP1-6 > JBBDXO01. The sequence continues at coordinate 1,436 of JBKKCN010000771.1, read as the reverse complement.
TTCAAGAACCCCCAATACCTCGTCGGCACCGACTGGCTCGCGCAGCACCTCGACGACCCGACCGTGCGCGTGCTCGAGTGCACCGTGTACCTGCAGCCGGCGGATGTGCCCGGCGGCTTCACGGTGGAATCCGGGCGCGCGAAATGGGCGCAGGGTCACATCCCGGGCGCCGGCTACGTCGATCTCCAGTCCGAGCTCTCCGACCGCGCCTCGAAGCTGCGCTTCATGATGCCGCCCGCCGAACAGTTCGCGGAGGCGATGACCCGCCACGGCGTAGGCGAGGGCGTGCGCGTGGTGCTCTACGACCGCTTCGTGAACATGTGGGCCGCCCGCGTGTGGTGGATGCTGCGCGCCTTCGGATTCGACACCGCCGCCGTGCTCGATGGCGGCTGGAAGAAATGGACGCTCGAAGGCCGCCCTGTGGCCACCGACGATGGCGCCCGCCCAGCACGCCCGTTCACGCCGCGGCCACGGCCCGGTCTGATCGCCGACGCAGCGCAGGTATTGGCGGGAGTTGGTGACGGCGTTACCTGCCTCATCAACGCGCTCACCGAGGAGCAGCACGCGGGGACGGGCGGCGTCAGCTATGGCCGTCCTGGCCGCATCGCGGGCAGCACGAACGTCGTCGCACGCGGGCTCGTCGATCCGAACACGCACGCCTACCTGCCCGCGGACGAGCTGCGCGCGAAGTTCGCGGCGACGGGCGCGCTGGAGGCGGGGCGCGTCATTACCTACTGCGGCGCGGGGATTGCGGCGTCGAGCGATGCCTTCGTGCTGGCGCTGCTGGGGCACGAGGATGTCGCGGTGTATGACGCGTCGCTGTCGGAATGGTCGGCAAACCCGGCGCTGCCGATGGAGCGCGACGAGCCGGCGCCGCACGGCGCGTCGAGAAAGTAACGCCTCTAATTAGCCGCGCTGCACGACCGCCGCCTCGAGCACGCGCACCAGGTGATCGAAGTCCACCGGCTTGGTCACGTAGTCGAAGGCACCGCGCTGCAGGGTGGCACGGCCCACCGCGGCGTCCACATTGCCCGTGAGCATGATGACCGGCAGCGTGGGATGGACGGCGCGGATCCGACGCAACGCGCTCATGCCGTCGACGCCGGGCATCCCCACATCGAGCAGGACGACGTCGATGGGAGAGGACTCCAGAAGCAACAACGCGTCCGCGCCGTTCTGCGCGGTGACGATCTCGTAGCCCCTTGGCGTGAGGACTGCCCTCTGAAGCTCTTGACATGGTCCGACCGCCTGTGGCAATGTCGCCTCCTTCCGACTCTGACCGGTCATGGGGCACGCCTGACACAGGGGAGTACATCGTGAGAGCACGCGCCGTCATCGGTTTCGCTCTGTTCGTCACCCTGGTGGTCACACCCGTCGCCCGCGCCGCCGACGACGTGGGCATCATCACCGGGGGCGAGAAGGGCACATATTACCAG
>JBKKCN010000770.1:0-5217 GCA_046712525.1 Candidatus Rokuibacteriota bacterium | reverse complement strand
CCGCCGCCAGCACGACGGCGGCCACGAGGCCGAGCGCCATGGGCCAGCCCAGCCGCTGGGTGGCGAGGGCGGAGACGTAGGCGCCGGTGGCGAAGAAGCCGACGAGACCCAGATTGATCATCCCCGTCATGCCCCACACGAGGTTGAGACCGAGCGCCATCAGCGCGTAGAAGCCCGCGAAGGTCACCATCGCCACGAGGTAGTTGTCCATCTCAGTACGCGCGCTCGCCGAGGATGCCGCGCGGGCGCAGCGTGAGCACGAGCAGGATGGCGAAGAAGCCCACTGCGCTCCGGTACGCAGGCGCGAAGAAGAGCAGCGACAGCTCCTCCCCCACGCCGATGGTGAGCGCGCCCACCACCGCCCCCGGGATGGATCCGAGACCGCCCACGACGGCGGCCGCAAAGACGGACAAGATCACGCGAAAGCCCGTGAGGGGATCGATGGACGTATCGAGGCCCAGCAGCATGCCCCCCGTCCCCGCGAGGCCCATACCGACGAAGTTCACCACGCGTCCCACGGTGTCGGCGTTGATCCCCTTGATGCCGGCGAGCACCGGGTTGTCGGCGACGGCGCGCATCGCCTTGCCCAGGCGCGTGAAGGCCAGGAAGAGGAAGACGGCCGCCATCGCCACCACCGCCACCGCGAAGTTCTGCACCTGCTGGGGGCCGATGCGCATGCCTCCCACCTGCCAGTCGCGACGGATGGGTACATCGTAGCCGCGCAGGTCGTTGCCGAAGACGAAGCGCACCACGTTCTCGAGCGCGATGGTGAGCGCGACAGCGGCGATGGCGGTGGTGAGGGCGCCCGTGGGCCGCAGCGGCTTGAGCACGAGCTCATCGTTGAGCACGCCCGCCGCGCCCGCGACCAGAAACGCCACCACCACCGCCGCCGCCAGCGGAAAGCCGAAGCTCGTGTTGGCCACGTAGCCAGCGAAGGCGCCGATGGTGGCGTGAGAGGCGACGGTGAAATTGGGAAAGCGCAGGACCGCGTAGATGGCGGTGAAGCCGATGGCCGGCACCGCGAGCACGGTGCCGGCCATCAGACCGTTGAGCAGCAGCTGGGGGATCTCCGCGAGCACGCTCAGGCGATCTTGAGGACCTTGAACTTGCCCTTCTCCGCCTGCTCGTAGCGGAACCGCGTGTCCAGGATATCGCCGATGTCGGTGAAGTCGCAGGGGCCGCTGGCGCCCTCGTAATTGATGTCTTTACCTTGAACAAGAAGCTTGAGGCCATCCACGGCGCTGTCCACCTTCGCGCCGCCGCCCTGCGAAATTTTCCGGATGTTGTCGCGGATGGCGGTGCCGGTGGCCTCGCGCGCCTTGGCGATGGCCAGAATGACGAGGCTCACGTGGTCGTTCGTCTGGCACGAGTAGGGATCGATGTCGTCGGTGCCGAGGTGCCTGGCCAGGCGCTTGTACGCATCCGAGCCCACCGACGGCGAGGGCGCCACCGTGTAGGTGCCGTCCGTCACCTCGTGGGGGAGTGCGGCGAGCAGCTTGGCGTTCACGGCGTAGCCCTGGGCAACCCTGCCGCCCGTGTAGCCCGCCTTGAACAGCTCCTTCATGACCACGGTGACGTCCGGCGTGTAGCCGTTCATGTAGATCATGTCGGGCTTGGCGCGCAGCGCCTGGTCGATCTCGGAGCGGAACGTCGTCTTGTCCTTGTCGTAGATGACGCCGCCCACCATCTCGGAGCCTCCGTGCGTGAGCACCTCCGTGAGGCGCTTCTGCGACGGCGCCGCGAAGGGCGTCTGCGCGGCGAGGACGAAGACCCGCTTCATCTTGAGCGAGAGCAGGAACTCGCCCAGCTTGCCGATCTGCAGATGGGTGTTGGGCTGCGTGCGGACGAGGTAGCCCTGGTGCGGCAGGAAGGTGATCGTGTCCGAGCCCGACACGGTGGTGAGGAACGTCTTGCTCTCCCAGCACAGCGGCGCCACCGCCGTCGTGACCGCGGAGGCCCACGTGCCCATGACGGCCGCCACCTTGTCGACGTCGATGAGCTTACGCGCCGCGCGCACGGCCGCCTCCGGATTGGTCTGGCCGTCTTCGGTCACGAGCTGGACCTGCCGCCCCTGCACGCCGCCTGCCGCGTTCACCTGCTCCACCACGCCCGCCATCGCCTTGACCATCGACGGCCCGTAGGGACCGCCGGCGCCCGTGAGCGGCGTGAGGGTGCCAAGGCGAATCGGCCCCAACTGCGCCCGCGCGCGCGCGGGGAGCGCGGCGACCGCCGCCAGCGCGGCGCCGCCCGTGATCACGTCTCGACGAGAAAGAGATTGCTCAGCCATGACTGCCTCCTTGATAGAGCGGCTCAGCCGCCCAGGAAAATGCGTCGCACGTCGGGATCGGCCGCGAGTGCTCTGGCGGAGCCGCTGCGGCTGTTGCGGCCGTCGACGAGGATGTAGCCGCGCGCGGCGACACCGAGCGCCTGCAGCGCGTTCTGCTCGACGATGACGATGGCCACCCCTTCGCGGTTGACGGCCGCGATGGTCTCGAAGAGCGCCTCCGCCGCCTGGGGCGCCAGGCCCGCCGACGGCTCGTCGAGGAGCAGGACCACGGGCTCCACCATGAGCGCCATCGCCATGGCGAGGATCTGGCGCTGTCCGCCCGACAGCGTGCGCGCGGCGTGGCGGCGCTTGTCCGCGAGCGGCGGGAAGCGCGCGAAGATGGCGTCGATCCTCTCCCGACAGCGGCGCGGCTCCACGAAGCCCCCCATCTCGAGGTTCTCGCGCACGCTCATGGTCGGGAAGATGTTCTGCTCCTGCGGCACGAAGGCCATGCCCATGGCGCTGATCTCGCGCGGGGGGCGGCCGGAGATGATGACATCGCGGAGGCGGACGCGACCGGCGCGCGGGGTGAGGATGCCCGCGAGCACCTTCAGCAGCGTCGACTTGCCGGCGCCGTTGGGGCCGATGACGCTGACGATCTCTCCCGCGTTCACGGTGAGGTCGACGGATTTCAAGATCTCGTCGGCGGCGGTGTAACCGGCCACGATGCCGTCCGCCGTCAGGAGGCCCACGTGCGCCGTCCCATGTAGGCCTCCTGCACGCGCGGATCGGCGGCGACGGCGGCGAAGCTGCCCTCCGCGAGGTGACGGCCCTCCGCCATCACGATGACGGGATCGCACAGGCGCGCGATCACGTCCATGTGGTGCTCGATGATGAGAAAGGTGAGCCCCTCCTGCCGCAGCGCGCGCAGGTGGGCGCCGATCTCGTTGGCGAGGGTGGGGTTGACCCCGGCGATGGGCTCGTCCAGCAGGATGAGCTTGGGGTCGGTCATGAGGGCGCGGCCCAGCTCGAGCAGCTTCTTCTGGCCGCCCGAGAGATCCGAGGCGGCGTCGTGCAACACGCGCGTGAGGTTGAGACGCTCGGCGATGGCGCGCGCTCGCTCGCGCAGCGCACGTTCGCGCTGGGCCACCGCCGCCGGCCGCACGGCCGCCTTCCACAGAGATTCTCCCGGCTGGCGATCGCCGTAGAGAAGCAGGTTCTCCATGACGGACAGCCGCGGGAAGCCGCGGGCGATCTGAAAGGTTCGCACGAGGCCCCGCTGCGTGATGCGGTGCGGGCTCGCCCCCGTGATGTCGTGGCCGTCGAACACCACGCGGCCGCCGTCGGGCGGGATGACGCCGGAGACGCAGTTGAACAACGTCGTCTTGCCGGCGCCGTTGGGCCCGATGAGTCCGGTGATGGTGGAGCGCGCCACCGACAGCTCCACCCCGTTGAGCGCGTGGACGCCGTAGAAGCTTCGCGCAAGACCGCGGACCTCGAGCAGAGGCATGATGGAAGCCGCAGTCTACAACGAGTGCCCGCCGCCCGGGGGCTTGGGGGCCCTTCGAGGCCCCCATGTAAATCAAGAAAGTTCAGGCCGAGCGCGTGCTTTGAACTACTCGAGCTTCTGAGGGTCGGGCACGAAGACGGTGTCGAGGTCCTTGTCCGCCTCCATCAGGTGCCACGAGTTCGGCGCCACCAGCACGTCTCCCTGCTCGTCGAGTGGACTGACCGCCACCTGAAAGCCGCGCGCACCCCGGGAGATGAAGCCGAAGCGCGCGAGCCGGCGGGCCACCGGGCTCCGCTCGGTGGCGTGGACCTCGACGCTGAAGCACCCCCGTGCCGCCGCGTAACGCATCGCCAGGCGCAGGGCAGCGTCGGTGGAGACCGTATCGGTGGATGTGAAGACGTCCACGAGGGCAGCACGCTCCTGGTCCATCTCCATCACCACCAGGCCCGCCAGCTCTCCGCGTCGCCGGATGGCGAGCGGAACCTGCCGGCCCGGAGCCGCGTAGCGCCAGCCCAGGTACGCGCTGTCGCGCACACACGCGATCGTATGGGTGGGCGCGACGCGTTCGAACAGCTCGTCGAACTCGCCGTCGAACTTGTTGACTTCCTCCAGGCTGAAGCCGCGCATGGCGCCCCGCCCCACGAGGTCGAGCAGGCGCAGCGGTACGCCGAGCATGCGGGCCAGCAGCGGCCGTGACCGGCGCGAGTACGCGGTGCGGGCGGCCCCGCCACCGCTGAGAGGACGCACCCAGCGCCGGTACTCGCCCACCAGGGTCGATCCCGCCTTCAGCAGCGCGGCGAGGTTGTTCGGCACGGGGGGACCGTACATGAACTCGACGCCGCCCTCACGCATCTGCGCCAGGCTCGCGCGGTGCAGCGCGACGGCAAGCCCCTGGCGCCGCACCCGCGGCTCGACGTAACAGTCACCGCCGATGGAGCCCGCGCGCTCCAGTCCCGCCACGCGCACGCGCCGCGGAAAGAGCGATGTGCAGGCCACGGCCTCGCCGGTGGCCGCCTCGATGGCCAGCCACGTCAGCGCGGGTCCGTGCGGGTTCGACTGATAGAGATGCTCGTAACGGGCGACGCCGTCGCCTCGGTAGAGCTTGCCGATGAGGGCCAACAGGCTGTCGCGGTCGTCATCGTCCGCGCGCCGGATCTCGAAGCGCGCGCCTGCGTCCACGGCGGAGGTCGTCAAAGCTTGGGCACGAGGAGCCACGTCTCTTTAGCACAACGCGCGCCACCTCCTCCCCGCCCGCGCCCTCTGCAGGCATTGGGCAGTGTTCTTCCCACAAATCCCCCGACGCCGACCACTCTGGCGCTGTTTGACGGCAGCGAACGTGCTCGACAAAGCCCCAGACCCCGCGAAATGGACTCGACTCCCTGTCGCGGGGTCCTCGATGGGCAAGACGACTTCCCAGAAATGCCCCAGCCCACCTCAGTGT
>JBKKCN010000769.1:0-3022 GCA_046712525.1 Candidatus Rokuibacteriota bacterium | reverse complement strand
CAGTGGTAGTGGCCGTACGCGCGGGCACACGGCTCGGCGCAGCCGCGCGAGCGGCCGGGCACGGCGGCGGCTCCGGGGGATCCGCGCTCGACCGCCGCTTGAGTGAGTTGCTCCGCCTATCGTTGCCGGTCGCGGCGGCGGCAGGTGCGCTGTCGTTTGCCTCTGGTTTCTTGCGCCGCCAGCCGTTCTTCCAGTATCTGTCGCTCAGCAGCGCGATCTTCATCGCCGCTGTACCGGAGGGCCTGCCGATGTTGGCGCGCGTCGGCGAAGCTGCCGCGGCGCGACGGCTGGCTCGCCGTCGTGCCATCGTGGCACAACTGGGCGCCGTAGAGGCGCTGGGTCGCGTAGATGTGTTGTGCGCCGACAAGACCGGGACGCTGACGACGGGACAATTCGCAGTGCAGGTGATCAGTGACCTGACCCGTGACCTCTCGCTCACGCAGCGGCCGCCAGCCACGCACCGCGCGGTGCTTCGCGCAGCGGCTCTTGCCTCCCCTCTGCCATCGCCGGATGGCTCTCTGGCGCATCCCACCGATCGGGTCGTGCTGGACGCCGCGCACCAGGCGGGTCTCCAAACGGGAGCAGACCAGCGTAGCGCTGAGATTCCATTCGATCCTGCGCGTGGGTACCACGCGAGCTGGGTCAACGGCGCCGTTTACGTTAAGGGTGCACCCGAAGTGCTGTTGGCGCGATGCAAAGCGGCCATGGTAGACGGAAGGTTGACGCCGTTGGAATCGACCGCCGTGGATCATTTGCAACGGAAGATCGATCAACTGGCCGAGCGTGGACTCCGCGTTCTCTTGGTTGCCGAAGGCCACGAGACGGCCGTAGGACATGAACCGGACGATCTTACAGTGATTGGATTGATCGGAATCGGCGATGCTGCGAGGACTACGGCCGTGACAGCGATCGAGCGCTGCCACGAAGCCGGAGTGCGGGTCATCATGATCACCGGCGATCACGCCGCAACCGCGGCGGCGATTGCGCGCGACGTCGGCCTGGAACCGAACGAGAAGAAGCTCATAACGGGCGCCGAGGTCGCAAGCTTGCCGATTGACGTGCTCGCCGACCGTTTGGAACGAACGGTAGTCATCGCTCGGGCCACTCCACTCGACAAGCTGCGTGTCGTTCAGGCACTTCAACACCGCGGACACGTCGTGGCAATGACGGGTGATGGCGCGAACGACGGGCCGGCGCTGCGCGCCGCAGACGTCGGTATCGCCATGGGCGGCAACGCCACGGAGGTCGCACGCCAGGCCTCCAAATTGGCACTGGCCAGTGAAGATTTCACGATTCTCGTCGATGCGCTCGTTGAAGGGCGCAGCTTCTGGCGCAATGTGCGTAGAAGTGTCGCGCTCCTACTCGGAGGCAACCTCGGGGAGCTCTTGAGCCTCGCAGGTCCTGTCGTCGTGTCCGGTACAACGGCGTTGAGCACGCGCCAGGTGCTGGGGGTCAACCTGATCACTGATGTCCTGCCGGCCCTGGTAGTCGCGACTCAACCGCCGGAGCACGAACGCCTGCACGAGCTGTCACGTGAAGGTGAGCGTGCCCTCGAGCAGCGCCTTCGCACCGAAGTGCTCAGACGCGCGGTCGCCGTGTCGCTTCCAACGACCGTCGCCTACCTAGCGAGGCGTGGCTCGACGGGGGGTATGACGGGATCTGGTATTGCGTTTGCTGTTCTCGTTACAAGTCAGCTGGCACAGACCCTCGATTCCGCGTGGCTCGAGGGTACGGTGAACTGGCCGGTCCTCGCGGCAGTAGGTGGCTCAGGCGCCCTCCTCGCAGGAGCAATGCTCATCAGTCCGATTGGCGCCATCTTCGAGCTCACCCGGCCGGTCTTGGGCGATCTGTTGTGGATTGGAGCAGCGACGCTTACGTCGGTCGCCCTGAATCGCCTTCTGGCCCAAGTCACGAAGTCGTGGAGCTCTGAAGGTCAGAGGCCTCCGATGCTCCGTTCGGCGCTATCCACTAACGGCCCACTACCCTAGAAGTTCATTACTTATTGGCTTCATGCGCCGTGGATAACCTTTTGCATAACTTTCACCTGCCGTTGTGGGTCGGTTGACTCAGCTTCAAGGATACCGCGGGCATACTATTTCTCGACATGACAACATACCCTACAATCACCCACTCGTTGTTGCGCAATCGACCATCGCGGTCCGGTCTCAGGGGTCATGACGACCTGGAGGGCTGGGAGCAAAGTTATCTTCCACGAGACTTTTCGCCTCCCGCTTGGCTGCGTACGGACACCGGATCTCGCGCGGTCCATGCCAAAAAGATCGATTTGATGCAGCGGGCAGAACAGTGGGGAGAACGGCTGGGGCGTCGGATTGGCGGGTTCGCGCGGGCAGAGCGGACCGCCGCCCACGCGACCACAATGGCGAAGCAGGATCGCCCTCGCGAGCGTGTGGCCGACATGATCCGCGCATGCTCCGACCTTCCAGTCGTGCAACGCGTGGTCCGGCAGTCTCCGCACGGACTTGCGGGTTCTGTGCTCCTTGCGGGTTTAGCAATGGGATTCGCGGTCTCTGGCGGACTTCGTGGCGATGTGAACAGATTGGTCGCCGACGTAGGGTTCCAGCTCCTCACGCAGCTCGCGCACACAGCGCTTCGTGTGCTGCTCCCGCTGCTCTGGGCCGAGGTTCTCATTAGCGTGGCGCTGTTATGGATCTTGAGACTCCGCAAGACCTAAGCCCGACGAGTTAGGAAATAGTCGAGCGCGACGAAGGCTACGTTCCGGCCCACCGCTGATGCCCTTTGTCGTTGCTTTTTGGGCATGACGCTTGGCGTCTTCGCTGGATGCTGCATTGGTACTTGGAAGAGGCAACGGTTGCAGAAACTGCTCGACTGATCTCGGCCGGCACGATTCGGCCGAAAGGATATATCGCTGGCCGGGGGATGGCGTCGCAGTAGCCTGGGGTGTTTTCGAATGGATCCTGGCCTCATACTCACAACAATCGCGCATTTGGGCATTTTCGTGGAAACGGCGCCTAGCGTCGACTCACCGGGTATGAAGTTACCC
>JBKKCN010000768.1:0-3617 GCA_046712525.1 Candidatus Rokuibacteriota bacterium | reverse complement strand
ACCGCCCAGAAGTCTTCGTAGCGGCCCATCAGCGAGCGTAGCCACGTGTACTCGAGCTGCTTCTGCCGCCACGTCATGGACAGGCTGAGGGGATCGTCCGTGACCTCACGCCCGGCCTCCACGACGGAGTGCACGTCGAAGAGCGTGCCGTAGGCGTCGAACACGTAGCCGCGGATGGGAGGACTCATGAGCGTAGTGTAGCGGCGCGCGCCCGCGTGTGGGCCGCGCTCTTAGGAGTCGGTCGTCTTCGCGCGCCGCGTCCGGATGGGCCGCTTCGGCGGCCGCGCGGGCTTCGGCGTGTCGGCCGGCTCGATGCCACTCTCGACGAAGCCGTAGTGCAGCACCTTCTTGGCGTCGAGGAATGAGTGTGCACGCGTGCGGGCGCCCAGCACGATCATCAGGTACTGCTGCCCGGCTCGCCACGCGGAGACGGCGAGGTTGTAGCCCGCCTCGTTGGTGAAGCCCGTCTTCAGCGCCTGCACCCCGCCCGGATCCTTGAAGAGCGGAATGTGGCGCGCGTACACGCGGCCGTTCCAGATGAAGGTCTGGCCGCCGAGGAGCGGGCGCACCATCGCGTAGTCCTGGATCAGGCGACCGGTGAGCTCGGCGAGATCGCGCGCGTTGCTGCGCTGCAGGGGATCGGGCAGGCCGTGCGGATTCGCAAAGCGCGTGGCGGTGAGCCCGAGCTCTTTCGCCTTGTCGTTCATGCGCGCCACGAACGTGCCTTCGTCGCCGGCGAGCCGCTCCGCGAGCGCGGTGGCGGCATCGTTGGCGGAGGCGATGGCCACGCCCTCCAGCAGCACGTGCAGCGGCACTTCCTGGCCCGCCCGCAGCCCCATCCGGTACTTGGGCGTGGCAGCGGCGTGCGCGCTCACGGTGACCATCTCGTCCAGGTCCGCGCGACCCGCCTCGAGATCCTCGCCCGCCAGGTACAGCGTCATGAGCTTCACGAGACTGGCGGGGGCGCGGTCGTGGTCGGCGTTCTTCGAGAAGAGGATCTTGCCGGAAGGGTCGAGCAGGAGCACCGCCTCCGAGTTCACGGCAAGCGGGCGCCCTCTCTGCGCGGAGGCGACAGTCGGAGCCAGCAGGAGCACGAGCATCAGGAGCAGCGACGACCAGGAGGGGGATCGGAGCACTGCCGGCATTCTAGCGAGCGGCCGCGCGCGCCAGCAAGCGAAAAGCCGTCAGCGCACTGCTTGCTTCAGCTCCTTGGACGGCTTGAAGCGCGGGATGCGCCCGCTCACGCTCACGGGAAGCCCGGTGCGTGGATTGCGCAGCGTGCGCGGCCGGCGGCGCGCGACGGAGAAGGTGCCGAAGCCGAGCAGCGACACCGTCTCGCCACGACGGAGCGCCCCCCGCACCCCGGCCAGCATCGCGCGCAGCGCGCGATCCGTCGACGCCTTCGGCCAGTCGGCGGCGATGGCCATGCGCGCCACGAGGTCGGCGCGGGTCACATGCCGAACACGGTCCGCGCCTCGTCCATCACTGTTTCCGTGATGGCGGCGTAGCCCTTGTCCTCCGCGAAGCGCTCGATCGACCGCTTCGCCATGGGCCGGATGAACGATGGAATGCGCTCGAGCCGTGCCTCCGCCGCCGCCTCCCACGTCACGCCGGACGGCGCCGGCGCCGCTGCCTCTCCACCGAGGCTCGCCGCGAAGGGACAGCCCGACGCGGGTGCCTCCGTGGTGCCGCCCGCGCCCTCGAAGGCATCGGCGCGCGGGCCGGCCATGGTGGAGCGCAGGTTCTCGAACGGCTCCGCGGGCACCGTGCGCCCGCCCACCTTGACGCCGAGGCTGCGCACCATCTGCGTCTCGAAGGGATTGGTGAGCATCGCCACCCGGAAGCCGCACTCCGGGCACCGGAAGGTGACGTTGAGCGAGCCCTCGTCGGGACCCTCGGTGCTCAGGAGCTTCATGGGCTCGTCACAGTCGAGGCAGAGGAACTTCATGGCCGCGCCATTCTATCAGAGTCCGCACGCGCGCCTCCGCGCCGCAGCCGCGGCCACGCCCGCGCCGCCGCCGGCGTTTGCATCACGCCAATGGCCACCACTGCGAGCGCGAGCACTCTCCAGTCGCCGTCGAGCGCAGCGCGCGCGGCCATCGCGGAGAACAGGATATACGCGGAGAAGCGGGCGCGTGGATGCCGGCGCCAGAGCAGCGCGCCCACGATCAGCGCCGCCACCGCCGATGGCCAGCGATGAAGCCACACGAGAGCCACGATGGCGTACAGCGCGAGGGTCACCGGCATCAGGATGCGCATGGATGCGCCGGATCATAGCAAGGGGCGGCGCGGCGGATCTCGCAGCCGCGCGCAGTGGTCAGGCGGCGAGTCGGTTGCGGACGGCGGCGATGATGAACGCCGTCAGCTGCGCGGTGGTCTTCGGCTCCGCAGAGTCGCCTTCGGAGTCCAGACGGTAGGTACGGATGATCTGTTGCAGGTAGCGCGGGCTCCGGCCCCGGAGCTGGGTCCACAGGTGCAGCTCGCCCCTCTCGAAGGCCGCGAACGGATCGAGCACGGGTGCGCTGACGGGTGGGCCGACCCCTCCCACTCGCGCGGGCTTGGGGGCTGGCATGAGTGCGCGTTCGAGCGCGCCCTCCAGGTAGACGGGCGTGACGCCTGTGGCCCAGTACTCGAGGTCGACGAGATTCGGCTGGCTCGTCTCACGGTGAGAGACCACGATGGGCGTGGCGTCATCGGGCAAGAACTCCAGCCAGCCTTCCCACGTCCGGTCCGAACGCTCGCGGCCGCTTGCGCGCGGCCGATAGGTCCGCCCGCCCGGCGTGGCCAGCGTCGTCTGATACGTGAGGAGCACCCGCTCCATGCTGTGGATTGAAGCAATCAGGTTGCCACTGTCGACCGCTCTTACAGTCAGGTGCCTGGATCGAAGCAACCCGTTGATTCTAAAGCTGACACAGCGCGTGCTTGGTGTGGGCGTTAACCAAAAATTCGGGAGGGATGTGTATAGGGATAACCGAAGTACAAACACGGTCGTCGTACTTCTGATCGGCTTGGCGACCTGGCGTTACCGGTGCGGCGAGCGCGGACTTCTAATTCGGTGGCGGCAGTACCGCGCAAAACGGGACCCGCGCCGCCGTTTTCAATTCTGGCGACTCGAACTTTTTCCGACATCAACCCACCGCGACTGCTGACGACTTTCGGATTCTCATTCCTTGCTGACGGCAATCCAAGCGACGCTGCGCTTCGCCGACTCTGCCGCCAATCGGACCTTCAGCCTTGATGGGCTATTGGACAATGTCAGCTTGATTGGCGCGGTGGCGGCGATACGCGAGCCGGCGTCTCTTGCGCTGCTCGCTATCGGCCTCGCCGGGCTTCAGCCGCAGCCGGCGCCGCTAACTTAACCCCCGATGTGAGCGCTGAATGCTAGGAGCGTGTCGGAGAAATGACTGTGACGGCCGCACGACCGAGGCCCGATACCGGTGCCAGCGGTGCGGTTCCGGCGTCCGCCGCCTGGACGGCTGACTCGGAAGAGCCGTGCCGACTCGACGCACGCAGGTCAGGCATAGGCGGGGTCGGGGTGAGCGCTTGCTTCCCGCGCGATCGCCACGCCCGCGCGCCACAGCTTGACGAGATTGTGGACGGCGCAGACCAACTGGAAC
>JBKKCN010000767.1:0-3186 GCA_046712525.1 Candidatus Rokuibacteriota bacterium | reverse complement strand
CACGGTCGCGAGCGACACCTACACCGCGACCCTCGATCCCAATGGCTTCGTCTGGGTCACTCAGAATGCGATGAATCTCGCCGGCCAGACGCTCGACGCGCTGCGGATCGAGTTGCCAGCCGAGTTCAGCGGCGTCGCAGGCACGAAGTTCCTGCAATCCACCGTCGACAATGTCGTATTGGACGCTCTCCCCGGACGAGTGGCCGTCCCCGAGCCTGCCACCCTCGCCCTCCTCGGCGCCGGCCTGCTCGGCCTCAGCTTGCGGCGCCGGCAGCGAGTTTAGGCTTACAACGCAACGCCCACGAACCTCCATGCCTTGACAAAGGCGCGAGGCAACGCGCACTTTACGCGCTCGCTCTCCGGTGACCCTTTCGACGTTTCACCTCGCGGAGGTGGCGGGACAGCCGCGGCGCAGCGAACGCAGTGATGACCGGGTGGTTCAAAGGAGAGCGGGTTCATGGTGAAGAGGACAACGAAGCTCGCAGCACTTGCAACGGGTCTGTGCGCGATGGTGCTCGGCCTGTCAGTTCAGCCGTCGTGGGCCGAGAGCGCGTTCGCGAAGATCACGGGATCGATCCAGGGCCCGATCGTGGGTGACCACCCCGACATCAAGGGACTCCTGGGATCGAGGGACGCCGTCCGGGTGTTCAGCACCACCTTCGGCCTCCAGGTCCTCCAGGCGGCCGGCATCGGCAAGCCCGTTCCCGGCCCGGTGGCCGTGGTGAAGGGCTTCGACCCGGCCAGCCCCAAGCTCCTTCGGGCCGCCTTCACCGGCGAGATCTTGACCGTCGAGATCACCTGGTACATGACTTTCCAGACCGTCCCGCGGAAAACCGTGACCATCAGGCTGGACGGCGCGTCCGTCACGAACATGGATGCGTCGGCGGATCTGCAGGGCAGCAATGCCTCCGGCTTCGAGTCGGTGAGCTTCAACTACTCGAAGATCACGTTCTCGACCCCCACCCTCGACGCCAACGGCAACGTCATCGGCACCAACTCCGTCTGCCTGGACGTGGTGAACAACACCGCGAAGTGCTAGAAAGGCGAGCGTGAGGGCGTCACCGCGCCGCGCGGCGACCGCCCTCACGCCCGCCAGTTGACCTAGCGCGCCGTCGTCGAGCTGAGGCAGTCGGGGGTGCCGGTGGCGACCGCGGCGATGGTCGTCACGCATGCTGTCAGATTGATCCTCTCGCTCGAGAAACCGGCCGCGCGGCAGTACACGAAACCATTGATGGATGGCGATGCCGAGCCGCCGGTACCGGTGGCACCCGGCGCAAGCGCGAGATGGGGCGAACCGCTCACGACGGCGCCGGTGGGCCCGACGATATCCACGCGAACATCGATCGCGTCCTTACCGAGGTTCGTCACCGCGCAGTAGATCCCTTGGGTGGCAGGATCAACCGCGATGGGCGGGGTCGCCGTGAAGCTTGCTGCATGAACCGGTGTCGCGGCCGTAACTGCGAGCAGGCACAAGGAAAGAGTCAGCAGACGTCTGCGCATTGGACCCTCCAGTTGAAGTTGCGAATGCTTCGGATGGCTGGCGCGGCTCGGAGTGTCTCCCGCCCCGAGCGCGGGTGTCAAGAACTACGGAGACCGCCCATCCTGTATAGTCGCGTTCATGCACAGCGTCGCCGATCGCCTGCGCGCCGAGAGCCGCGCGGACCTTTCGCCCCGGACGCCCGCCGAGCGGGTCGTCCTGGCGCTTGCGCTCGGCGCCCGCGACCTTGGTCTCTTCGCCGGCGCACAAGTTCCGCCGCTCGACCGGCACGTGGCGGCGCGATTGTTCGAGCGCCGTCGACAGGCGGGACGCCGGCGATCCCGATGTCTCGAGGAGCTGATCGGCTGAGCCTCCTGGCTCCCGTGACAGGAATCCTGAGGTCGCGCAGCATCCCTTTCGCCCTCATCGGCGCCGCCGCCATGGCGGTCCACGGCATCAGCCGCTCCACGCGCGATCTCGATCTCTTCACGCTCGCCCTCGAGTGCCTGGAGTCCTCGACTTGGGCTCCGCTGGCGCGCGCGGACATCGAGGTCCGACTTCGCCTGGGTGACACCGACGATCCGCTCGCGGGTGTCGCGCGGTTCACCGCGGCGGGCAACGATCCCGTGGATCTGATCGTGGGGAAGAGCCGTTGGCAGGTGGGAATCCTGGACCGTTGCCGGGAGGCAGCGGTTGAAGGCACGCGCGTCCCCGTCGTGGGCCCCGCCGACCTCATCGCGCTCAAGCTCTACGCCGGCGGCCCCCAGGACGCGTGGGACATCGAGCAACTGCTCGGCGCGGCGGATGGAGCCGCGATCGCTGCCGCCGTCGAGCGGCTGTTGCCCGACATGCCCGACGAAGCTCGCGCACTCTGGACCCGGATTCGAGGAGGCCGCTGACGACGCGTTCGTGGAGGTCGTCATGAGAGGTTTCCGGCCGCTCCTTCCGCGTATTTCTCTCGTCTCGTGCTTGCCCTGCTGCCGATCGTCGCGCCGGCCACCGCGCAGACGCCGAAGTACGGCGGCATCCTCGTCACCTCGCCACTGAGCGCGACGCCGAGCTTCTCGCCCCACGAGGAATCGACGGTGGCGACGACGCAACAGGCGAGTCCGTGCTTCAACAACCTCGTTTATTTCGACCCGGCTAAAAAGCAGGAGAGCGTCGATACGCTGATCCCGGAGCTGGCAGAGAAGTGGTCGTGGCAGGACGGTCACCGCAACCTCGTGTTCTTCCTCCGCCGTGACGTCAAGTGGCACGACGGCAAGCCCTTCACCTCGCAGGACGTGAAGTACACCTTCGACGCCGTGCGCGGCGCGCCCGACGCGAAGGCCAAGCTGCGCGTGAACCCGCGCAAGCTCTGGTACGACAACGTGGAAGCGATCGAGGCCGCCGATCCCTACACCGTCGTGTTCAGGCTCAAGCGGCCGCAGCCCTCGCTTCTGCTCATGCTGGCTTCGGGCTACTCCGCCGTCTATCCCGCCCACGTGCCCCTCGCGGAGTTCAAGAACCGCTGCGTCGGCACCGGCCCCTTCAAGTTCAAGGAGAGCAAGCCGGGCGAGTCCGTCGAGTACGTGAAGAACCCGGACTACTTCGTCAAGGGCCGGCCCTATCTCGACGGGCTGAAGTTCGTCATCATTCGCGACCGCTCGACCCAGATCGCCGCCGTGCAGTCGATGCAGCTCGACGTGGCCGGCAGCGGCTGGAACCGC
>JBKKCN010000766.1:0-5316 GCA_046712525.1 Candidatus Rokuibacteriota bacterium | reverse complement strand
CCCGCCATCCACGGTCCCAGGCCAGAGCCGAGGCCGGAGGCGACGCTGAGGACGCTGAAGACAGAGCCGTAGTGCTTGCCCTGGAAGAGCTCGGCGGGGATGGCGGCGTAGATCGACGCCATGCCGTAGCCCACGAGACCCTGCGTGGCCACCATCGCGTAGAGCAACGCGGGCGTCGGGTGATACGGCATGACGAGCAGCAGGACAGTGGAGACGATGAAGCCGAGGCTGGACAGCGACCACACCCACTCGCGGCCGATCCTGTCGGAGAGGACGCCAAAGCCGATCTGCGAGGCGACGCCGAGGAGGCCGACGAGCCCGAGGGCGTAGGCCGCCACCGTGGGATCGTAGCCGATGTCGATCAGGTACTTCGTCTGGTGCACCTGGATCGCGTACCAGACGAAGAGACTGGTGAAGAAGCCGAGCGCGACCCACCAGAAGCGCGCCGTGCGCACGGCACGGCCGAGCGTCCAGTCCACCGACGCCCACTCGCGGTCCACCACGTGTCCGCGTGCGCGCCCGTGGCCGCTTTGCGCGCCGCCGCTTCGTCACCGTCCGGCACCAGCCCGAGGTCCTCGGGACGCGTTCGCTGCAGGGCCAGGTTCAGCGGCACGAGGACGGCGAGCAGCACGACCACGAGGGCCCAGCAGGCGGCCCGCCATCCTGCGCTCACGATGAACCCCTGCAGCCACGGCAGCATCACGATGGAGCCGATGCCGACACCCGAGAACGCGATGCCGATGGCCGTGCCGCGCTTGCGCGCGAACCAGTTCGGCAGGAAGAGCGAGTGGCCGGTATAGCCGACGATGACGGTGCCGGCCGCGACCAGCAGCCCCAGCGTCATGTACAGATGCCACGGCTGCCGGATCAGTGTCCCGAGGCCGAGGCCCGCGCACAGCAGCACCACCCCGAAGGGCATGACGAAGCGAGCGCCCCAGGCGTCCATCATCTTGCCGAGCAGCGGCGTGAAGACCATGGACACGACGAAGCCGAAGGCGAAGGCGCCCGCGGTGAGGCCGCGCTCCCAGCCGAACTCCGCCAGAATGGGCGGAAAGAGCAGCGAGAAGGCCGTGCGCGCGTTGACGGCCACGCCCATCGTGACGAACGACACCGCGACCACGATCCATCCGTAGAAGAAGGGCAACCGGCGGGGGCGGGAGCTCACGAGCACTGTCATCGTAACGCATGCGTCCACGCCGCACCGCCGGTGGGATAGAGTGACACCGCCATGAAGCCGTTCCGCTTCGGTGTGAACGTGTGGGGCGCACGCTCTCGTGCCGAATGGGCGGACAAGGCGCGCCGGGTGGAAGACCTGGGCTACTCCACGCTCACCGTTCCCGACCACCTCGGCACGTTCTTCTCACCAATGCCGGCGCTGATCGCCGCCGCTCACGCGACGACGCGGCTGCGCGTCGGGACCAATGTGCTCAACAACGACCTTCGCCACCCGGTACTCGTGGCGCGGGAGGCCGCCACCGTCGACCTTCTCACTGACGGTCGGCTGCAGCTCGGGCTCGGCGCCGGCCACATGAAGTCCGAATACGACGAGGCGGGTCTCGACTACGAAGCGGGCGCCACGCGAGTGGAGCGGCTCGCGGAAGCGGTCACCATCATCAAGGGCCTGCTGAAGGGCGAGCCGGTGACCGTCGCGGGCCGGCACTATCGTGTGACCGGGCACACGATCCATCCGCTTCCCGTCCAGCGACCGCATCCGCCGATTCTCATCGGCGGCAACGGCCGGCGGCTGCTGGTCCTCGCCGCCAGGGAAGCCGACATCGTCGGCCTCTCCGGCATCACGTTCCGGGAGGGAGGAACGAAGGCCGACGTTTCCGGGTGGACGGCAACGGGCGTGGATGAACGCATGCGACTCGTGCGCGAGGCCGCGGGTGCTCGCTACGCTCAGCTCGAGGTGAATGCGCTCGTGCAACGGGTCATCATCACGGATCAGCGCCGCCAGGCCGCCGAAGAGCTCGCGCACCGGTGGACGCAGCTCAGTCCCGACGACATCCTCCAGAGCCCCTACGTTCTCATCGGCACCGTCGATCAGATCGTGGACGATCTCCAGGCGCGCCGGCAGCGGTGGGATATCTCGTACTACGTGACGCTCGAGCCGTACATGGAGGCCTTGGCCCCCGTCGTCGCCCGCCTCGCCGGCAGGTGAGCGCGGTGGAGAATGGACGGGCGCCGATGATCTCTTCGGCGCCCGTGTTGTCTCTGTGCGTTGCCAGCGGTCGGTCTTCGAGCGCGGTGTCCCGGGCCCGATCCGGAACCCGCGTAACGGTGCTGTGACGCATGCCGAAATAGGCAGGACGTCGTGTCGGAGGTATCCTAGCCGCATGCGAAAACTCATGACGACCCTCTTCGTGCTGCTCATCGCCACCGCCGCCAGTGCCGCCACCCCCGATCTGAAGACGGACGACCAGAAGACGCTGTATGCGCTGGGGCTGCTCATCAGCCAGAACCTGGCGACCTTCGGCCTCACCGAGACCGAGATCGATATCGTCAAGGCCGGCCTCACGGACGGTGTGCTCGGCAAGGAGCGCAAGGTCGACCTGCAGACATACGGGCCGAAGGTCCAGACGCTGCAGCAGGCGCGTGCGGGCGCCGTGGCCGCCAACGAGAAGAAGTCAGGCTCCGCGTACCTGGCCAAGGCCGCCGGCGAGAAGGGCGCCAGCAAGACCTCGTCGGGCCTCGTGCTCACCACCGTCAAAGCGGGTACGGGCGCCTCGCCGAAGGCCACCGATAAGGTCAAAGTCCACTACCACGGCACGCTCACCGATGGCACCGTCTTCGACAGCTCGGTCAAGCGCGGCGAGCCCGCGACCTTTCCCCTCAACGGGGTCATTCCCTGCTGGACGGAAGGCGTGCAGCAGATGAAGGTGGGCGGCAAGAGCAAGCTCGTCTGCCCGTCGGAGCTTGCGTACGGCGAGCGCGGTGCGCCGCCCCTGATCCGGCCCGGCGCCACGCTGGTCTTCGAGGTGGAGCTGCTGGAGATCGTGAAATAACCGGCGCTCATCGCCTCGTCGAGGCGCTGCTTGCCGGCGGCGTGGACCGTATCTTCACGCTGTCCGGCAACCAGATCCTCTCCGTGTTCGACGCCACCGTCGGGCGCGGGCCGGCGCTGATCCACACGCGCCACGAGGCGGGCGCGGTCCACATGGCGGACGCGTGGGGCCGGCTCACCGACCGCCCCGGCGTCGCCCTCGTCACCGCGGGCCCCGGACACCTCAACGCGGTGTCGGCGCTCTACGGGGCGCTGATGGAGGAATCGCCCGTGCTGCTGTTGAGCGGCGCGAGCCCGCTCGCGCAGCGCGGCCGGGGCGCCTTCCAGGAGATCGACCAGGTGGCCGCCGTTCGCCCCGTCACCAAGGCGGCGTGGAGCGTCACCGATCCCGAGCGCATCGGCGACGACGTTCTTCGCGCGCTCGCCATCGCGACGTCGGGGTGTCCGGGACCGGTGCATCTGAGCCTGCCGGGCGACGTGCTCGAGCGCGCGACGACGTCGACCGCGTCACGCGAGAGCGTGGCGCCCGCGCGCATCCCCGAAGCGGCGGTCCAGGCCGTCATCGCGCACCTCGTCGAATCCAAGCGTCCCGTCATCGTCACGGGGCCGTCGATGGGGCGCGGGCGGCGCGGAGCGGCCGTCCAGCGGCTCGCGCAGGCGATGCGCGTGCCCGTCATCACTGCCGAGAGTCCGCGGGGACTCAACGATCCGTGGCTGCACGGGGCGGCGGCGAGCCTGGCCGAGGCCGACGTCGTGCTGCTGCTGGGCAAGGCGCTCGACTTCTCCCTGCGCTTCGGCGGCGCGCCCGCCTTCGCGCCCTCGTGCCGCTTCGTGCGGATCGCGGATGGCGCCACCGCGCATCCGCGCATCTTGCTTTCCGTGGCAGGCGACCCCGAGATCGCGGTCGAGCAGCTCTTCGCGGCGGCGGGGGCACGCTCGTGGCACGGTGAGAAATGGGCGGAGGACTTCGCGCGCGTGCGCGCGGCCACGCCGGCGGCCTGGGAGCGACTGCGCCACGCGGACGCAGCACCGATGCATCCGCTGCGCGTGTGTGCCGCCGTGCAGCCGTACCTGGATGCCGGTGCCATCCTCGTGGCCGATGGCGGTGAGTTCGGCCAGTGGGCCCAGGCGGGACTCGACGCGGGCGTGCGGCTGATCAACGGCCCCTCCGGCTCCATCGGCAGCGCGATTCCCATGGCGGTGGCGGCGCGCATGGCGCATCCGGAACGGACCGTGTTCGCGCTGCTCGGCGATGGTACGTTCGGCTTTCATGCCCTCGAGCTCGACACCGCGCTACGCGCGGGCGCGCCCGTGGTGACCGTGGTCGGCAACGACGCCCGCTGGAACGCCGAGTACCAGCTGCAGCTCCAGCATTACGGAGCCGAGCGCGCCATCGGCTGCGAGCTGCTGCCCACGCGCTACGACAAGGTTGCGGAAGGGCTGGGCGCGCACGGGGAGCTCGTCGAGCGGCCGGCGCAGCTCGACGCCGCGCTCGCGCGCGCGGTGGCGAGCGGACGCCCCGCCTGCGTCAACGTGCTGATCGACGGCGTGGCGGCGCCCACCTTCACGAGCGGCGCCGCGCACTCGTGATATACGTACGCTCGTGAACCCACCCTTCGTCACGCAGCCGGAGATCCGCCGCCAGGCGCGCAAGCTGCTGCCGCGCGCCGTGTGGAACTACGGCGACGGCGGGGCGGAGACGGAGACCACGCTTCGCCGCAACCGCCAGGCGCTGCGCCGGCTCGCCATCTGCCAGGACATCCTCGTCGACGTGCGCAACATCGATCTCACCACCTCACTGCTCGGCGTCCCCTTGTCGTGGCCGGTCGTCATCGCGCCCATGGGCGGCCTGCTGCTCTTCCATCCCGAGGGCGACCTCGAGATGGCGCGCGGTGCCGCGCTCGGCGACACGCTCGTCTTTCTGAGCGGCGTGACGGGTTGGGCGGTGGAGGAGGTCGCCGCGGCGAGCCCGGCGTCGAAGATGTTCCAGCTCTATCACATGGGTGATCGCGCATGGGCGGCCGACATGCTCGCGCGCGTGGAGGCGGCCGGGTTCGGCTCCGTCTGCCTCACGGTAGACGTGCAGGTGTATGGCCGCCGCGAGCGCGACATCGCCGCGCGCTACAGCCCGCGCGACGCCATGGCGCACATGAAGAATCCGCGGCCTCCGGATCCGACCTACCCGGCGCGCCTGACGTGGGACGACGTCGCCTGGCTGCAGAAGACCACGCGCCTGCCCATCGGGCTCAAGGGCGTGATGACCGCGCGCGACGCGCGGCGCGCCGTGGAGACGGGCGTCAAGATCGTCTGGG
>JBKKCN010000765.1:0-7993 GCA_046712525.1 Candidatus Rokuibacteriota bacterium | reverse complement strand
GGATCGGCGTTCTCGTTGACGGAGATC
The DNA here is from genome assembly GCA_046712525.1 of Candidatus Rokuibacteriota bacterium. Lineage (GTDB taxonomy): Bacteria > Methylomirabilota > Methylomirabilia > Rokubacteriales > CSP1-6 > JBBDXO01. Next base: position 7,966 of record JBKKCN010000765.1, on the reverse strand, counting down.
CCCGCCGTCGTGTGCGGGCAATAGACCGCCACCAGGCCCGAGCGGTGGCCCGACGTCGCCACGGCCTTCTGCACCTCGGCGGTGATGTCGATGATCTCTTCGCGACGCTGAGAGCGCACACGGATCGACGTCATGGCATGGTTATACATCCACCGCGCGGGTTGCACTGCGGCCCGGATGGAAAAAGTTTTCCCACCCGGCACCGAAGGCGTTGCTGACCCGCGTTCGCCGTCTATGATTGAGCGGCTGGCTGTCCCGGCGACGACTCGGCGCTACAGTGATACCGAAAGAAAGGGCTGTGACGTTGACGATCCCGACGGAACCGATCGGCAGCATCCCCCGGCCCCTTGACCTCATCGAGGCCGTGAACCGGAAGGGGCCGGAGGATCCCAGCGTGGCGCCGCTCTACGAGGCGGCGGTGCGCGACACGGTGCATCGCTTCGAGACCACGGGCTCCCCCGTCGCCACCGACGGCGAGCAGATGAAATACCACAATTTCTGGACGTACCCGGTACACGGCCTGCCCAATACGAATCCGGAGGGGTTCCGCATCCCGTTCGCGGCCGGTCATACACGCCGCATGCCGCGGCTGACCCATGGGCCGTTTCGATACCGGCGGTATGCCGACGCCTTTCTGGAGCTGGCACAGCGTTACGCGACGGTGCCCGTGAAGCAGGCGGTCATTTCCCCGTCGGCGCTGAGCCTGATGTACCCGGCCGAGGGGCTCGCCGGCTATTCCCGCGAGCAGTTCATCGACGACCTCCTACGCGAGCACGAGACAGAGATCCGGCGCTGTCTCGACAAGGGCGCGGACTCCGTGCAGGTCGACTTCACCGAAGGGCGCCTGTCGATGAAGGTCGACCCCTCCGGCCACCTGCTCAACAGCTTCATCGATCTCAACAACCTCGCGCTGTCTCGGTTCTCGACGGCGGAGCGGGCGCGCATCGGCATTCACACGTGTCCGGGTGGCGACCGCGACTCCACGCATAGTGCCGACGTGGACTACGCCGACCTCCTGCCCAGCCTCTTCGAGCTGAGAGCGGGGCGCTTCTACGTCGCCCTCGCAGGAGAAGCGGATCGCATCCGGGCGCTCAAGATTATCCGGCAGCACATGAAACCGGATCAGCGCGTCTTCGTGGGGGTGATCGCCCCCATCGATCCCCGCATCGAGAGTCCGGAAGAAGTCCGCGACCGCGTGCTCGAAGCGGCTCGGTACATCCCCGTCGAGCAGCTGGGCACGACGGACGACTGCGGATTCTCCCCCTTCAGCGACGACACGTCGACGACTCGCGATACGGCGTTCGCCAAGATCCGCGCGCGCGTGCTCGGCACCGCGCTCGCCGCTGAGGCGCTCGGGGCCTGACATGGTCGAGCGCGAGGACGAGGAGGCGCTTCTTCGCTCGGTGGCGATCCAGAACGCCACCGCGATCCTCCTTGCGCGCCAGCGGGCCGAAAACGAGCTCGTGCGCGCCAAGGAGGCGCTCGAGGCGAGGACGCGCGAGCTGGCCTATTCGCTGGCCATGATGCGCGCCACGCTGGAGTCGACCACCGACGGCATCCTCGTCACGGACGAGCACGGCGCCGTGACCCACTTCAACGAGCGTTACGTGGCCATGTGGCGCATGCCCCGCGAGGCGGTCGAGGGCGCCCGTCACCACGACATCCTGAACACGGTGGCCGCCCAGTTCCGCGACGCGCGGACGTTCGTGGCCCGCGTCGAGGAGATCTACGCTTCGGCGCCGCCCGAGACCTTCGACGTGCTCGAGCTCGCGGATGGACGCGTGTTCGAGCGGCTGTCGAGAACCCAGGTCGTCCACGGCCGTAACGTGGGCCGCGTGTGGAGCTTTCGCGACATCACGGAGACTCGCCGCCTCCTCGAGAGCGAGCGCGCGGCACGGGACAACGCGGAACGGGCGAGCTCGATGAAGGACGACTTCCTCGCCACGCTCTCCCACGAGCTGCGAACACCGCTGAGCGCGCTCCTGGGATGGTCACAGATGCTCCGGCTCCCCAGCGCAAGCCCGGCGGAGGTGCAGCGCGGCCTCGAGATCATCGAACGCAATACCCGCACGCAGAAGCAGCTCATCGACGACCTCCTGGACATGAACCTGATCGCCTCCGGCAAGCTGCGCCTCGACATCCAGCCCCTCATGCCCGCATCGTTCATCGAAGCCGCCCTGGAGACGGTGCGCCCGGCTGCGGACGCGAAAGGTATTCGGCTCACGACGCTCCTGGATCCGGCGGCGGGCCCCATCGCCGGCGATCCCAACCGGCTCCAGCAGGTGGCCTGGAACCTGCTCTCCAACGCCATCAAGTTCACGGGCAAGAACGGGCGCGTCCAGATCGTGCTGCAACGCATGAACTCGCACGTGGAGATCATTGTCGAGGACACGGGGATCGGCATCACACCTGAGTTCCTGCCCTACGTGTTCGACCGCTTCCGTCAAGCGGACGCCTCGAGCACGCGCACGTCCGGCGGCCTGGGAATCGGGCTCGCCATCGTCAGGCAGCTCGTCGAGCTCCACGGTGGCTCGGTGCGCGCCACGAGTGCGGGGCCGCATCGCGGCGCGACGTTCACTGTCGAGCTTCCACGAATGGCCGTCGACGAGGGCCCTCCGGGCGCGCGCACGCACCCGACGGCAGTGCAGGGGGCGGCCCAGGACTTCAAGCGGCTGAACCTGGCGGGCATCAGGGTGCTCGTGGTCGACGACGAGCTCGATGCGCGAGAGCTCGTCGCGCTGGTGCTGAGCACGTGTGGAGCCGACGCGATCACCGCGTCCACCGCGGACGAGGCGCTCACGCTGGTGGAGCGGCTGCGACCCCACGTCATGGTCAGCGATGTCGGGATGCCGGACGTCGACGGCTACGAGCTGCTCAGACGCGTGCGCGCGCTCGGCCGTGCGCGGGGCGGGGGCCTGCCCGCAATCGCGCTCACCGCCTTCGCCCGTTCCGAAGATCGTACCCGCGCCCTTCGCGCGGGATTCCTCATGCACATCGCCAAGCCCGTCGAGCCCGCCGAGCTCGCGGCGGCGGTGGCAAGCATCGTGGGCCGGGCGGGCGACACACCTCGGGACTGAAGTCGCGGTCGCAGCCCCGTAACCCCCGCGCGCAACCGCTACGTTCCACGGCGGCGGCCCTCCCCGGCGCTCTTGACAACCACAGCATGCCGCGCTGCTGCGGGAGGCCTCGACTCAGTAGCGGTTGGCGATGGGCAGCTCGTTCGCCGGAAAGAGCGTGATGATCTGCGCGCCCTTCGGCGTCACGATGACTTCCTCCTCGATGCGGGCCGCCGACACGCCGTCGGTGGCGGGGCAGTACGTCTCCACGGCGAACATCATGCCCGCCTGCAGCTCCATGGGGTCCTCGAACGAGTTGAGGCGGCTGATGATCGGACGCTCGTGCAGGCCGAGGCCGATACCGTGGCAGAAGTTGAGGCCGAAGGCGCCCATCTCGCTCTCGAAGCCGATGGTCTGCGCCTTGGGGAACGCGCGCGCGATCCTGTCGGTGCCCACGCCGGGCTTGATGAGCGCGATCGCCTCGTCCATCCATGTACGCGCCCGTTTATAGGCGTCGTGCTGCGCGGCGGTGGCGCGGCCCACGCTGAAGGTACGGTAGTAGCACGTGCGGTAGCCGACGTAGGACATGATGATGTCGAAGAAGGCCTGGTCGCCGGGACGGATGAGGCGGTCCGTGAAGTTGTGCGGGTGCGGGCTGCAGCGCTCGCCGGAGATCGCGTTGATCGCCTCCACGCAATCCGAGCCCATCTCGTAAAGGCGCTTGTTGGCGAGCGCGACGATGTCGTTCTCGCGCACGCCGGGCTTGAGCGCTTCGAAGATGTCCTGGTAGACGCCGTCGCCCATCGCCGCCGCCATGTTCAGCAGCGTCAGCTCGTCGTGGCTCTTGATCATGCGCGCCTCGAGCATCACCTGCTGCCCGTCGCGCACCTCCACGCCCGCCTCCTGGAGCGCGAAGAGAAAGGGCGGCTCCACCACGTCGACGCCGAGCGGCATGCCCGCCACGCCCTCGGCCTTGAGGATGTCGCGGATCTCGCGCGCCGCCTGCTTGAACAGTCCTGCCTTCGGGGACACCGCGCCGCGCATCCCCACCATGCCCGCCAGTGACTGCTTCTCCGGAATCCACGGCGCGTACAGGCGGTGATGGCGCGCGGCGGAGCCAAAGTCCCACACCCACGGCTCGCCGGTGCCCGTGAGCAGGGACCACCGAGTCAGCTTGTCGCGCGCCCACTCGCCGATGACGGTACCGGACAGGTACCGAATGTTGTACTGGTCGAACACGAGCACCGCCCCCAGCTCCGAGGCCGCGAGCGCTTGGCGGGCGCGCGCGAGCCGGTAGGCGTGCAGCCGCCGAAAGTCCACGCGCTCCTCGAAATCGACCTGCATGTGACCTGGGGCCTGCAGAGGGCGGTCCCAGCGGTGCCGGGGGCTGACGTCGTCGGGAAGGATCCTTTTCGGCGGCGGCGTCTGCTTGCGGGCCATGCGTCCTCCTCGGGGGCGTTCTACTCCTCGGGCGGCGCTCACTATAGCCCACGCCCGACGAGCGCGGGAACTGGGAGCGGGAGCCGCCCCGGAGCCGTGGGAACTAGCTGATTCGTCTGGTGGATCCGACAGCGAGAATTGCTTATCGCCTGCGGCGCCCGTTCCCATAAACTTGACGTGTTCTCGACGGCCTGTCCCCCGTTACCCCCCGCCCTGGCCGTGCCGCACCGGTTTCGAGGCGCCGGCCTTCCCGGCGACAGTGCATTGCGACACTCTTCGGTCGAGGCGAGTCTCATGACGTGCTCTACGTCGTACCGCAGGCAGGCGGGTGCCCGCGTGATCGTCGTGATCACGCTGCTCGGTGCCCTCTTCGCGGCGCCCCCGGCGGCCCACGCCGCGGTCAGCTTCGCAGCGCGAGCGCCCTTTGCCACTGCCGCCTTCCCGCGCGCCACCGCAGTCGCCGATCTGAACGGTGACGGCGTTCTCGACCTCGTGGTGGCCAACGAAGGTGTGAGCCCGGGGCCGGGTAGCGTGTCCGTACTGCTGGCAGACACAAGCGTGCCGGGGACCTACCTCCCCGCGGTGGATTACGCGGCCGACGACTTTCCCAGCGACCTCGTGGTCGCCGACGTCAACCGTGACGGCATTCCCGACATCCTTGTCGTGAACTTGACCGTGGCCACCCTGTCCGTGCTGCTCGGCAACGGGGATGGCACCTTCGCCCCGCGCGTCGACTACACCGCCGGGGCCGGCGCGTACGCGCTGGCCGTCGGCGACTTCAACCGGGACGGCCTGCCCGACGTCGCCGTCACGAACAGCAGCCAGGCGACAGTCTCGATCCTGCTCGGGAGCACCGGCGCGCCCGGCACCTTTCCCACCCGCGTGGAGTACGCCACGAGCGCCGACCCCACCGGCCTTGTCATCGGTGACTTCGATCGCGACGGCATCCCGGACATCGCGGCGACGGTCTTCGGAGGGGCCACCGTCGCGATCCTGCTCGGCAACGGGGATGGAACGTTCCCCGCCACCGCGGACGAGTACCCGGCGGGTGACGCACCGCGCGCGATCACGGCGGGCGACTTCGACGGCGACGGAATCCTGGACCTTGCCGTCAGCAACTATTTCGACCAGACGATCACCGTGCTGCACGGCAGCGCGAGCACACCGGGAAGCTTCGCCAGCGGGGCCACGTACGACACCGACAGCGCCGGCTTCGTGGAGTCGCTGGCGGCGGCCGACCTCGACGGCGACGGCAACCTCGATCTCGTTGCGACCATCTTCACGACCCAAGGTCCGGTGTCGGTGTTGACCGGCAATGGCGACGGCACGTTCAACGCAGCGGCGGATTTTCAGACCGGCGATGATCCGCGCGGGATCGCCGTCGCCGACCTCGACGGCGATGGACGGCCCGACATCGCGCTGGTGGACCTGGCCTTGGACACGGTCTCCGTGCTGCTCAACACGACGCTGTTTCGCCCCACCGCAGCCTTTGGCCGCGCTGACTCCTCCGTGCACCCGTCACCGCGGACGGTCGCCACGGGCGACTTCAACCGGGACGGCATCGTCGACGTGGTGACGGCCAATGGCATCTCGGTCAGCGTCGGGCTCGGCAATGGGGACGGCACCCTGGTGGATGCGGGCCCGCTCGCGGGGACGATGAGCGCCCCCACCGGCGTCGCCGTCGCCGACGTCAACCGCGACGGCAATCCGGACATCGTCTGGATGAACGCCGGGACGGGAATCATCTCCGTGGCGCTGGGCAATGGCAACGGCACGTTCCAGACCGCCGTCGCCTCCACCACCGGCAGCCCGGGGGCGCAGTATGTCGTGCTGGCGGACCTCCGTCGCAACGGCGTCCTCGACGCCATCATTCCGGATCTCGTCGCCAATCGCGTGGTCGTCCGCTACGGTGCTGGCAACGGCACTTTCTCGGGCGGCGCCACGTACGCCACCGGCATGCAGACGAGGTCAGTGACCGTCGGCGACCTCGACGGGGACGGCGATCCCGACCTCGTGGCCGCCAACACCGACGGCAACAGCGTGTCGGTTCTCCTCAACAACGGTGACGGCACCTTCGGGATTGCGGCCGACTACGCGACGGCCGCCGGGCCTCGCGGGGTCGCGGTGGGCGACGTGAATGGAGACGGCATCCTCGACGTCGTCACCGCCAACAACGGGTCCTTCAGCGTACTGCCCGGCAACGGCGACGGCACGCTCGGCACGCGGAGCGACTATGCAGGCTCGGGCACGTACGAGAACGTCGTCCTCGCCGACATCGACCGCGCCGGAATGCTCGATATCGTGCTCGGTCACTTCGTCGGCGGCGCGGTCACCGTCGCCCTCGGCAACGTGGGCGGAGCCTTCGGAGCGGCCGTCGCCTTCCCCGTAGGAACGGGCGCCGCGTATGTCGCCGTCGCCGACATGGATCGCGACGGCCGTCTCGACCTCGTGGCCTCGAACACGAACGCCCACGTTGTCTCCGTCCTGCTCGCGCGCGCCGCCGTCTTCACGTTCAACGCCTCCGCCTACAGCGTCGCGGAGTCGGCGGGCAGCAAGACGATCACCGTGACCCGCACGGGCGACACCTCGACGGCCATGACGGTGGAGTATGCGAGCAGCGCCGGCACCGCGACGGCGGGCAGCGACTATACGGAGACGAGCGGCACGCTCAGCTTCGCGATCGGCCAGAGCAGCAGGACGTTCGACGTCCCGATTGTCGGCGACGCCGTGACCGAGGGCAACGAGACCGTCACGCTCACCCTGGGCAATCCCACCGGTGACGCGGGCCTCGCGGTGCCCAGCACGGCCGTCCTCAAGATCATCGACACGCCGGTAGTGCGCTTCAGCAACGCGACCTATGCCATCTCCGAGGGCCCGGCCACGCGGCTCGTGACGGTCAGACGGACGGGCGGGTTGAGCACGAGCGTGACCGTGCAGTACGCGACGAGCAACGGGACGGCGATGGCGGGGCAGGACTACACGGCGGTGGCAGGGACGCTGTCCTTCGGGCCCGATGTCACCTCGCTCACCTTCGGGGTGCCGATTCTGAACGATACGCTTACCGAGGGCGCGGAAACGATCAACCTGACGCTGTCCAGCCCCGGCGGCGCCGTCCTCGGCACGCCGAGCACGGCCGTCCTCACCATCAATGCCAACGACACCCCGCGGCTGCAGTTCCAGAGTGCCGCGTACGCCGGCGCCGAGCGTGACGGCGTGAGCACGATCACCGTCACGCGCGCGGGCGGATTCGGCACCACGGTGACAGTGCGCTACGCGACGAGCGATGGCACCGCGAACGCGGGCCTGGATTACGCGAGCACCACCGGCACGCTCACGTTCGGGCCCAGCGACATCACGCGTACGTTCGCGGTCACGATCGTGAACGACACGCGGCCCGAGGGCGCGGAGACGATCAACCTCACGCTGTCGAGCCCGGGCGGCGGCGCCGTCCTCGGCACGCCGAGCACGGC
>JBKKCN010000764.1:0-12632 GCA_046712525.1 Candidatus Rokuibacteriota bacterium | reverse complement strand
CGGGCCCCGGCATCCCGTCCGACCTCCTGGAGCGTGTGTTCGATCCCTTCTTCACCACCAAGCAGCGGGGCTCGGGGCTCGGCCTCACCATCTGCGCCGGCATCGCCCAGACACATGGCGCGAAGCTGCGTGCGGGGAATCGGGCCGGGGGCGGCGCCTGCTTCTTCGTCGAGTTCTCCCTCGTGCCCGTGCCGGCGCCGGTGGCGAGATGAATACCGTCCTCGTGGTGACCGCTGATGACAGCCTGCGCAGCCGCCTCCTGCGCTCGCTCAAGGAATTCTCCGTGTTCGAGGCGGCGTCGGACACGGAAGCGATCAAGACGCTGCGGCGCGTCGACATCGATATCGTCCTGCGCGACAGCGCGGGACCGGCGGGGGCGCTCAGCACGTTCGTCGCCACCGTGCGTCAGCTGGCGCCCTCCGCGGTGGCCATCGCGGTCGGCCTTGCCGGCGAAGAAGAAGAAAGCGCAGACTTCGCGCTCCAGGACGGCGCCAGCTCGCGCGAGATCGAAGGCGTGCTACGGCACGCGCTCGACAAGCAACGGCTCGCCCGCGAAGTGGCCACGCTGCGGTCGTCTGCCGTGACCGCGCCCGCCCCTGCGGCGGCGGCGGTGACGGAGCCGGCATGGGATGGGGCCGCGCTCGCGCGCGCGCTCAAGGGCTTTACCCGGGTGTTCGCAGCCGGCTTCGACCTGCCGCGGGCCATCGAAATGTTCCTCGACGCCATCGGCGACCTCGTGCGGCCCACGCGTATGGCCCTGCTACTGCCGGATGCCGACGGGCGGAACTTTCGCATCGTCGCCCACCGCGGGCTCGTGCCGCAGATCGTGCAGTCGGTCCGCCTCTCCGTCGACGGCGGTCTCGCCGGCTGGCTCGCGACGCAGGGGCGGGTGGCGCCACTGCATGATCTCGTGGACGCCGAGATCGTGCGCGAGCTGAAGCTTCTGCAGGGCGTGGTGGCCACGCCGCTGCTGGCGCACGGCGAGCTGGTGGCCATTCTCGTGCTCGGCCAACCGGTGTTCGGCACGCGCTACGGCCGCGCCGAGATGGAAGCGCTCTTCGACCTTGCCACCCACCTGGGCACGGTCATCCAGAGTATCGGCCTGCACCAGCAGCTCGAGCGAGAGAAGGAGTTCACGGAGCGGATCCTGTCCCACATGTCGAGCGGGGTGATCACCATCGGCCGCGATCAGCGGGTGGGGACGATGAACCGGCGCGCGGAAGAGGTGCTCGGCATTTCCGCCCACGCGGTGGTGGGCCAGGATCTGCGCGTGCTGCCCTCGCCCCTCGGCGATCTGCTCTTCGACACGCTCACCTCGGGCCGCGCGCAGCCGCGCACGGAGATCCAGCTCGCGCTGCGACGGCTGTGGATCGAGATCTCCACCTACGTGGTGCGCGACGAGGAAGCCGGCCCCCTGGGCGCCGTCCTCGTGTTCGAGGATCTCACCGCCCAGAAGGAGCTCGCCGCCCAGAAGCGGGAGGCCGACCAGTTCCAGCTGCTCACGCGGGTGGTGGCCCGCATCGCGGACGAGATCAAGAACCCGCTGGTGTCGATCAACACCTTCATCGAGCTCATCGGCGAGCGGTATGACGATCCCGAATTCCGCAAGCATTTTTCCTCCGTGGTGCGCCGGGACGTGCGGCGGCTGGTGGAGGTCTTCGAAAAACTTGCCGGGCTCGTCACGGAGGGTGAGTTAAACTTTTCTACTGTGGATGCCTACGAGGTGGTTACCCAGCTCGTGGAAGCCATCGATCTTGTCGACGATGGAGTCGGCAAGCACCTGCAGCTCGACGTGGCGCCCGAGGCTGAGCCCCAGCTCGTCAAGGTCGACGCGTTGCAGCTGCGCAAGGCGCTCTCGTACCTCATCCGTTACCTCACGCACAACTCCCCGAGCGATCTCGCCAAGATCTCGCTCTCGGTGGGGCGTGACGACGCCACCGACGGCGGGGTCCGGATCCACGTCGGCTCCCGCACCGCCAACGTGTCATCGGAGAAGCTGCAGCGGCTGTTCGACCCCGTGCAGATGGTGCAGGAGAGCCTCATCGACGTCGGACCCGCCGTGAGCCAGCGCCTGCTGGAGGCGCTCGGCGGCCAGCTGCGCGTGCGGCAGTCCAAGCAGGAGCTCGCCTTCCTCGTCACGCTGCCGGCGGCGGGCGCATGACGACGGCGACGGCGCCCGCGAACGCCGCACGCATCCTCGTCGTCGACGACGAGCTGGGGCCGCGCGAGTCGTTGCGGATGCTCCTCAAGCCCGCGTACATCATCCAGACGGCGGACAGCGGACGGGCGGCGCTCGACGAGATCCCCAGGTACCGCCCCGACATCGTGATCATGGACATCAAGATGCCCGAGATGGACGGGCTCGAGGTCCTGCGCCGGATCAAGCGCGCCGACGCCTCCATCGAAGTGATCATGATCACCGCCTACGCCTCCCTGGAGACGGTGAAGCTCGCCCTCACGCACGGCGCCTTCGAGTACCTCATCAAGCCGTTCTCGCGGCAGGACCTCGAAGACGTGGTGAAGCGGGCGCTCATGCGCCGCCAGGCCGATCTCGGCGCGCGCGGGCAGGTGGCAGGCCTGGTGGAGGACATGCGGCGGCTGTCGGCGAAGACCCGCCAGCTCGAGGAGGCCGCGCGCCGGGAGGCCGCCGAGCAGTCGCTGCGCGTCATGCAGCTGTCGATCTTGCGCGAGATGTCGCGCACGATCGTGAGCGAGATCGACCGCGAGGACGCCGTCACCAGCGTGACGGGGCAGCTGCGCGCCGCCCTCGGCTACGACGTGGTCAGTATCAGGCCGGACGCGCCCGCGGTGAGCGCGGCGGAGACGGCGTGCGTGATCGCGTGCGTCATCCGCGACGCGCAGGGCCTGCTCGGCCACCTCGTCGTCGACAACCGCCCCTCGGGCCGACCGGTGGATCCCCGCGAGCGCGAGCTGCTGGAGATGCTCTCGGAGTTCCTGGCGGTGGCGCTGCGCAATAGCCGGCTGTACGGCGAGATCGCCGACACCAAGCGCTCGCTGGAGCAGCTCATCGCCTCCGCCGGCGACGCCATCGTGTCGGTGACCACGGCGGACCGTATCGACGGCTGGAATCCGGCCGCCGAGCGCGTGTTCGGCCTCGCAAGCCCGGAGGCGCTCGGCCGCGTCGTCACCGACTTCCTGCCCGCCGGCGAGTATGCGACGGCGCGGCGCAAGCTGGTGGAGGGCGCGCCCATGGAGGCCTTCGAGGTCATCGGGCCGCCCGCGCTCGCGGTAACGCTCTCCGGGCTGCGCGGCCGGCGGGGCGCGCTGGACGGGCTCATCGCCATCGTGCGTGACACCACCGTGCAGCGGGAGGTCGAAAATCAGCTCCATCAATCGGAAAAACTCACGGCGCTCGGCCAGCTCGCGGGCGGCATCGCGCACGACTTCAACAACCTGCTGCAGGCGATCCTGGGCTACGCGCAGCTCATGAAGCAGAATCCGTCGGATCTGGCGCTCGTCGAGCGCTCGCTCTCCGTGGTGGAGGCGGCGGCCATGGACGGCTCGGAGACGGTGCGGCGCATCCAGCAGTTCGCGCGTCTACGGCCCGACGAACAGTTCTTGACGGTCGACGTCAACCAGATCGTGCAGGACGCGGTGGCCATCACCCGTCCGCGCTGGGAAGAGAAGATCGCCCACGACAGCCGGCCCCTCGACCTCTCGCTCTCGCTCAACGCCTCGCACGCCATCCACGGCCGGCCCGCCGCCCTCACGGAGCTGCTGACGAATCTCATCCTCAACGCAATGGACGCGATGCCGGAAGGCGGCACCCTCACCATCGCCACCGAGACGCAGGACGACCTCGTCGCCATCATCGTGCGCGACACGGGCATCGGCATGCCGGAAGCGGTACGGCGCCGCATCTTCGAGCCGTTCTTTTCCACCAAGGGCGACGCCGGCTCCGGCCTCGGGCTGTCCATGTCGTACTCGATCGTGCGCCGCCACGGCGGCGACGTGCGCGTGGAGAGCGAGCCCGGCCACGGCACCACCTTCACCCTCACCTTCCCGAGCTGGCGCGTGCCCGAGACCCCCGTGACGCCGCCGTCGCCGGTGACGGCCCTCCGCGCCGCGCGCGTCCTCCTCGTCGACGACGAGCCCCAGGTTCTCGCCACGCTCACCGAGCTCATCGAGAGCGCCGGCCACGCGGTGACGCCATGGGGCAGCGCCGCCGCCGCCCTGCAGGCGTATGTGACGGGCCGCTTCGACGTCGTGCTGTCCAACGTCGGCATGGCCGGCATGAACGGTTGGGACTTTGCCGAGCGGCTGCGCGCCGTGGACGCGAAGGTGCCCGTGCTCTTCATCACGGGCTGGGGCATGCGCGACGAGGAAAAGGTGCGGCTGCACGCGCTCAAGGTGCGCCGGTGCCTGTTCAAGCCCGTGCGTCCAGACGAGCTGGACGCCGCCATCCAGGACGCCCTGCCCTGAGAGTGTGGTCGGTGACGCGCAACGCATTCCGGGAAGCGGTCCGGGATCGCGTCCTCTACAACCTCGTACTCTTCGTCCTTCTGCTCACCGTGGGCGCCATCTTCCTGGGGGCCGCCTCTGCCGCGCAGGACGCCAAGATCATCGTGGACCTCGGCCTCAGCGCGACGCTCGTCTTCGGCGCCTTCATCGCGGTGTTCGTCGGCGTCGGTCTCGTGTCCAAGGAGATCGAGCGCCGCACGCTGTACGTCATCTTCGCCAAGCCGGTGGGGCGCGGAGAGTTCCTGCTCGGCAAGTACCTGGGGCTGTGCCTCACGCTCGCCGTCAACGTGACGGTGATGGGGGCGGGCGTGGCGCTCGCGCTGCTCTACGTGACGCGCGGCGACACGTCGCTGGCGCTGCGTTTGTGGCCGGCGGTGAGCCTGATCTTCATGGAGCTCACCATCCTCACCGCGGTGGCCCTGCTCTTCTCGTCGTTTTCCTCGCCCATCATGTCGACCTTCGCGGCCGTCGCCGTGTTCGTCATCGGCCATCTGAGCGCGGACGTCAAGGCCTTCGCCGAGATGCTCGGGAGCGCGCCGGCCACGGTGGCGCTGGGCGCGCTCTACTACGTGCTGCCCAACCTCACCACCTACAGCTTCATCACGCCCGCGGCCTATGGAGTCATGCCACCCCTCGGCCACGTCCTCGGGGCCCTCGGGTACACCGTGCTCTACGACGCGGTGCTGCTAACGGCCGCGGCCCTCGTCTTCAGCAAGCGGGACTTCAAGTGACCACCGCCGTCATGAGCGCCGCGCGTCGCCGTCACGAGGCCGTGCTCGCCTTCGCGGTCCTCATCGGCCTCACCGCCGTCGTGCCGACCGTCCAGTGGCTCGACGCGCATCGCCCGGTGTTCAAGCCGCCCAAGGACACCGCGCCCGTCCTCACGCCCGCCAATGCGCGCCGGCTCTCCCTGGGCTTCAACGGCCTCCTCGCCGACTGGTACTGGCTGCACGCGCTGCAGTACATCGGCCGCAAGATACAAGAGCAGGCGCCGAATCAGCATTCGGCCTTCGTCCAGCCGCAGCTCGACCGGATCCACGCGGTGGACCCCGCCGTGCTCGCGCGGCTGTTCGAGCTCATCACCCACCTCGACCCGCGCTTCATCGCGGCGTACGAGTTCGCCGCCGTCGTCCTGCCCGTCGTGGATCCGGACGCCGCCATCGCCGTCGTCGAGCAGGGCGTGCTGGCGAACCCCACGGAGTGGTACCTGCACCAGCAGCTGGCCTACATCCACTGGCAGCGCGGCGACTACCCGCGCGCCGCGGAGGCCTTTCGACGGGGCGCCCGCCTTGCCAACAAGCCGTGGATGGCGAGCATGGCGGCGAAGATGGAGGAGCGCGGCGGTGATCGCGCCGTGGCCCAGCAGATGTACGGACGGATGTATGAGGAAACGAAGGAAGAGCAGGTGAAGGAATGGGCGGCGGGACGACTCACGGAGCTGCGCGATAGTGAGGAGCGCGACACGCTCGCCCGCCTTCTCGGCACCTGGTCCACCCGCACCGGGCGCTGCCCGTGGGGGTGGACCGAAGTAGCGGACGACGTGCGCAAGGCGGGCTTCCGGACGGACGCGCGCGGCGCTCCGCTGACCCGCTCCGGCACGCCCTACGTCATGATCATCGGTCTCAACGACTGCGAGGTGCGCGAGCGGTGAACGCCATCATCGAGATCGACAACCTCACCAAGGACTACACCGTGGGCTTCCTCGGGCGCCGGCGCGTGCGCGCGCTCGACGGCGTGAGCCTGAGCGTACAGCGCGGTGAGGTGTTCGGCTTCCTCGGGGGCAACGGCGCCGGCAAGACGACGACCATCAAGATCCTCATGCGGCTGATGTATCCGACCGCCGGCTCCGCCCGCTTGTGCGGCGTCGACGTCGACGACGTGGCCATGCACGCGCGCATCGGCTACCTGCCGGAACAGCCGTACTTCTACGACTACCTGACGGCGCGCGAGTTCGTGGAGTACTGCGGTGAGCTCTTCGGCCTGCGCCGTGCCGAGCGGCGGGCGCGCGCCGTGGAGGTGCTGGGCCGCGTCCACCTCGACCGCGCCGCCTGGGACCGGCAGCTGCGCCGCTTCTCCAAGGGCATGCTGCAGCGGGTGGGCCTGGCGCAGGCCCTCGTCAACGAGCCGGAGCTGGTGGTGCTCGACGAGCCCATGAGCGGGCTCGATCCCATCGGTCGCCGCCAGGTGCGCGATCTCATCGGCGACCTGCGCGCGCACGGGACCACGGTGTTCTTCTCTTCGCACATCGTGGCCGACATCGAGGTGCTCTGCGATCGCGTGGCCATCCTGCGCGGCGGCCGGGTGGCCCACCTGGGACGGCTCGACGACCTCCGACAGCGCGTGGATAGCGCGGGCCGCCTCGAGATCACCGTCACCGGGGGCGCCACCGAGCGCCTGCGCGAGTCGCTACAAAAGCTGGAGGGCGCGCGCGTGGAAGCAACGCCCGGCGGGGCGCGCATCGAAGTGGCGGAGGAGGCGGACATCGACCTCGCCCTTGTCGCCGTGCGCGAGTGCGGTGCCCGTCTTGTGTCCGTGCAGCCCGTCCGCCAGTCCCTCGAAGACCTCTTCGTCATTGAGGGGCCGCGCGCGACTCACACGGACTGAATCAAGCCGCTTCCGTCACCTGGCGACGGTGGTAGCAGCCGGCGCACCACGCGTCATAGGTCAGGAACTCGACGCCGTTGAGCGCCGCCGTGGCTCCCTGGATCTCCCACAGGGGCAGGCCCAAACGCTCCGCCAGGCATTCGTCACAGAAATCGCCGCCGTCCTCACGCAGAAACTTTGCCACGAAGACGCGGGCGGGCATCACATGCAGCCGACCTCGTTCAACGCCGTCCTCGCCGCCAGGGGTGATCGCGCGGGAGTTGACATCGTGGTCCGGCATCTCTGGCACCTGTACTTCCATGAAGAGGGGTGGAGGCCATGTGCGTGCTTGTTCATTCAGAGTAACAGTGACAGCGTCCCACTGCGAGCCGTTGTTGAAAGAATCCGTGTGTAATTGTTACGCGGGGGGCAGCATCGACAGTAATGGCGCCAGATTGTCGGGATTCGGGGTGAGACGGCCCACGCCGTGCGCGTGCACGGCGCGGACGATGGCGTCGTTGAAGGGCGTGGCGACGCCCACGGCACGGCCGCGCTCGCTCACGTACCCGTTGAGGTAGTCGATTTCCGTCCGGCGTCGCTTCATCACGTCCTGGAGCAGGGAGGGCCGCCCGCCCGTGCGCCGTTTTCCCTCCGCCTCCATGTCCGCCTCCACCTCCGCCAGTGCGCGACCTTCCGCGGCATCCACGATGCGCTGGGCGGCGATGCCGAGCAGCGGCTCGATCTCATAGCCGTACGCGCGCCCCACCCTCACCACCTCCGCGCCGAGCTGGATCGAGATGCGCCGCGGCCCGGGCTGCATCCGGATCTCACCGGAACCGAGCCCGCTCAGCCCCGCCACCGCATTCCCCATGCAGTTGATGGCGAGCTTCGACCACCGCTCTCCCCAGAGGTTCTTCGTCACCGTGGTGGGCGCCACGTCGCTGAGGACCCGCGCCAGCTCCCGCGCGCGCGGGGAATCGCTGCCGTCGTGCTCGCCGATCTTGAAGCCGGCGGGACTGGTGTCGGTACGAATGGCGTGACCCGGCTCGTACATGCCGGCGCTGATGAGGATGACGCACCCGAGGGTGTGCTGCGCTCCCGCCACCGCCGCCACGCGCTCGTCGTTGATGCCGTTCTGAAAATCGACGACGATGCCGTGCGAGCCGCCTGCGCGGCCCTGCCCGCGGCCGAGGAGACCGAGCGCAAAGTGCGTCGCCCATTCCGTGTCGTACGACTTCACGGCGAGGAAGACGGCGCTGAACGGCTCGTCCACCGACTGCGCCTCGTGCAGGTGCAGCGCCTTGACGGCAATGAGGTGCTCGCCGCAGCTTCCGCTCAGCCGCAGCCCCACCCGCTTCATCGCCTCCACGTGCTCGGGCCACTGGTCGATGAGCGTCACGTCGTGTCCTGCCTTCGTGAGCAGGCCGCCCACGATGGAGCCGATGGCGCCCGCGCCCAGGATCCCGATCCTCATGAGGTCTCTCCCCTGCCGCCCGCCGTTGCAGCCGTGGCCGGCACCGTGGCATCATCCTGCACCACCGCACAGTAGACAAGCCTCGGGAGGCGTCATGGGCGCATTCGACGATTACGAACAGTTCGACGGGGTCGGCCTCGCCGAGCTCGTGCGACGCGGCAAGGTCACGCCCACGCAGCTGCTCGAGGCCGCCATCGAGCGCGTCGAGGAGCGCAACCCGGCCCTCAACGCCGTCGTGATGCCGCTGTACGATCACGCCCGCCGCGCCATCGCGGACGGTCTGCCCGACGGTCCGCTGCGGGGCGTGCCTTTTCTGGTGAAGGACCTCACCGCGGTGGTGGCGGGCGTGCGCATGACGCGGGGCTCACGCTTCTTCGCGGATACGCCGGCGGCCACCGCCGACAGCGAGCACGTGATGCGGCTCAAGCGCGCCGGGCTCGTCATCTTCGGCCGCACGAACACGTGCGAGCTGGGCCTGAGCCTGACGTGCGAGCCGCAGCTGTACGGGCCCACGCGCAATCCCTGGGATCCCACTCGCATCTCCGGAGGCTCCAGCGGCGGCGCGGCGGCGGCGGTGGGGGCGCGCATGGTGCCGATGGCACACGCCTCCGACGGCTTCGGCTCCATCCGTGCGCCCGCGGCCTGCTGTGGCGTGGTGGGCCTCAAGCCCACGCGCGCGCGCAACACGTTCGCGCCGTACACCGGCGAGGGGCTGGGCGGTCTCTCCACCGAGCACGCGGTGACGATCAGCGTGCGCGACAGCGCCACGCTCCTCGATGCGACCGCGGGGCCGGGCGGGGGCGATCCCTACGCGGCGCCCGCCGCCGGACCCTTCATGCGCGACGTCGGCGCCACCGACCGCACGCTGCGGATCGCGTGGACGGCGACGGCTCCCAACGGGGCCCGTGTGGAGGAGGACAGCCTGCGCGCGCTCGCCGATACCGTGCGCCTGTGCGCCGAGCTCGGGCACCGCGTGGAGGAGGCCGATCCGGTCGTCGACGGGGCGGCGATGGTGCCCACGTTCGTGACGATCGCCGCCGCCAACACCGTGGTGAACCTGGCAAGCCATCCCTCCGGCAGGGCGCCGCGGCCCGATGAAGTCGAAAAGGTCACGTGGGCGATGGGCAAGCTGGGGGAGGCGGTGACCGCCCCTGACTACGTTCGGGCCACGCAGACCGCGCACCGGCTGGGCCGCCAGATGGCGGCCTTCCACGCCGCTTACGACGTGCTGCTGACGCCGGGTCTGGCCACGGTGCCGGTGAAGCTGGGCTGGCTCGACATGATGATGGACGACGTCCACGAGTACTGGCGCCGGGTGTTCGCGTTCTCCCCGTTCACCGTGTGGTTCAACCTCACCGGGCAGCCCGCGATGGCGCTGCCGCTCGGCCGCTCACCCCAGGGGCTGCCGGTCGCCGTCCAGCTGGTGGCTCGCTTCGGTGACGAGGGCACCATTTTTCGGCTCGCCTCCCAGCTGGAGGCCGCACGGCCCTGGATGGGGGCGACCCCGGCATCACGCTGATCAGCTGGTAAGCACGTCCTTCATGCGCGGGCGCAAATGGAGGTCGGGCGCCACCTTCACGACAGCCCACCCCCGATCGTGGATCTCGACGTCGATGGCCTCCTGCTGGCGCCGCTCGGCTCGGCGGCGGTCGGTCTCGGCCGCGCCAGCGCCCGACCGGCGCTCCCCCTCACGCCGGTCGAGGTAGACCTCGACGCTCGGCTCGTTGGCGAGGGCGGCTTTCAGCTTGGCGTAGATGTCCAGGCCGCCGTAGAGGTCCGGACGGCGCGTGGAGACGATGAACAGCAACCGCGGCAGCAGCACCAGCGACAGGTCTTCCATGACCGTGGTCCCTTCTGGTTCTTCCCCCTTCGTACCGGGCCAAGCCCGGCCCGCCCACTAGGACTTCTTCATGGGGCGCCCGCAGCACACCTTCTGGACCATCGCGACCTTACCGCATTTGGGGCACCGATAGCCAGCCATCAGAGCCGCTCGATGATGGTGGCGATGCCCTGGCCAAAGCCGATGCACATCGTCTGCAGCCCGAACCGCTTGTCCGTGCGCTCCAATTCGTGCAGCAGCGTCGTCATGAGCCTGCCCCCCGAGCAGCCTAGCGGGTGCCCGAGCGCGATGGCCCCGCCGTTGACATTGACCCGCTCCATGTCCGGGTGCAGCTCACGCTCCCAGGCGAGCACCACGGAGGCGAAGGCCTCGTTGATCTCGAAGAGATCGATCTGGTCCAGGCTCATGCCGGCCTTCTTCAGCACGCGCTGCGTGGCGGGAATGGGGCCCGTGAGCATGATGGTGGGATCGACGCCCGCAAGCGCGGTGGCGACCACTCGCGCCCGCGGCCGCACGCCGAGCTTCCGCGCCTCGTCCCCGGACATGAAGAGGAGCGCGGCGGCGCCGTCGGAAATCTGTGACGAGTTCGCGGCCGTGATCACGCCATCGGGCTTGAAGGACGGCAGCAGCGACGCCATCTTCTCGCGGTTGACGGGCACCCGCACGCCTTCGTCGGCGTCGAACATCGATCCGTCGCCCAGCGTCACCGGCACGATCTCGCGCCGGAACCGTCCCTCCGTGAGGGCGCGGCCCGCGTTCTCGTGACTGTGCGCGGCGAGCTCGTCGAGCTCTTCGCGCTTGAGGCCCCACGTCTCCGCGACCATCTCGGCGGAGAGCCCTTGCGGCACGATGTTGTACATCGCCTGCAGCCGCGGCGACAGCGGACCGTCGCCCGGACCGACCGCATTGGAGCCCATCGGCACACGCGTCATGCTCTCCACGCCGCCGGCGATGACGACGTCGTACTGGCCCGACATGACGCCCATCGCCGCGAAGTTCGCCGCCTGCTGGCCGGAGCCGCACATGCGGTCGAGCGTGGTGCCGCACACGTCGACAGGAAAGCCGGCGATGAGCGCAGCATTGCGCGCGATGTTCAGCCCTTGCTCACCCACCTGATCGACGCAGCCGAGGATGACGTCCTCGATGTGGTCAGGATCGATCTGCGCGCGGCGCACGAGATCACTCAACACGAGTGCCGTGAGATGGTCGGGACGTTCCCCGGCAAGCTTGCCGTTTCTGCGTCCTACCGGAGTGCGCACGGCGCCCGCAATGAACGCTTCTCTCATGAGTCGTGTCTCCTCATCGGGTACAAATCTAATGAATTCCGACCATTCTACCCGAGCGTGTCAATCCGTGCGTGCGGAACGACAAGATTGGCAGCGGTATTGCACTTTGTACCAGCATGAGCGGCGACGGTTTCTTCTCGGTGGACTCACTGCGAGGGATGTGGGTGTTACTGATCGACGACGAACGATCCTCTCGCGAGCTGCTCACTGACATTCTCGAGCACTGTGGAGCGCTCGTCACTGCGGTCGGCTCCGCGGAAGGCGCGCTCGGCGTGATGCGCCACGTGAAGCCCGACATTCTCGTCGCATCGCTCTTCCACTCGCAGCGTGACGCGAAGTGGCTCATCAAGGAAGTGCGCGCGCGCAAGCCGGAAGAAGGTGGCGTCATTCCCGCCATCATCATCACCGGTACCGAGCCGGGCGCAGGGTTCGAGGGACACCTGATCCATCCCTTCGATCCCTGGGAGCTCTGCCGGCTCATCACCAACATCACGAATACCGCCTGATGGGACGACACGATCATCTGCCCACGGACGCGCTCGTCGGCATCCACGTCCTCATCGTGGACGACGACCCCGACGCGCGCGAGCTCATCTCCACCGTCCTGCGCTATTGCGGGGCCCTCGTCACCGACGTGGCGTCCGCCAGCGAGGGGTTGCGGCTGCTCACGCGCATCATGCCAGACGTGGCGGTGTGTGACATCTCCATGCCGGAGCGCGACGGCTACTGGTTCGTGCGGGAAGCGCAGGCGCAGCCGGTGGAGCCGGGCCGGTCGCGCTTGCCCGTGATCGCGATCACGGCGCACGGGGAAACGCACGGGCCGGACCGCACGCTGCCGGCGGGCTTCCAGGCGCACATCCGCAAGCCCATCGATCCGTGGGAGCTGTGCCGCCTCGTCGCGTCGCTCTCGCGCCGCGCTTGATTTGCATGGGGGCCTAGAAGGGCCCCCAAACCCCCAGCGCTCGGC
>JBKKCN010000763.1:0-6086 GCA_046712525.1 Candidatus Rokuibacteriota bacterium | reverse complement strand
GATCTCCGCTTCGTCCTTCCCCTCGATGACGGTCTGACAGCCGGGCATGATGTCTCCGCATTTCAGCTGTTTCATGGCGATGTCCTCCTGCCTCAAAGCGTACGCGCGGCGTCAATGGATACAACGTCAATGGACACAACCTGTACGCTCGCAGCAGGAGGTGCTCTCATGCGATCGAAGCTCCTCGACGCCACGGGTCAGAAGACCTTCGCGCTCATCTTCGACAAGGGGGACGAGGTGGTGGCCGAGCTCACCGCCTTCGCGAAGACGGAGAGCGTGGCCGCCGCGCATTTCACCGCCATCGGGGCCTTCAGCGCCGTCACCCTCGGCTACTTCGACCGCACGTCGAAGAAATACCTGAAGATCCCCGTGCGCGAGCAGGTGGAGGCGCTCTCGCTCATCGGCGACATCGCGCTCGCCAAGGACGGCCCGCAAGTGCACGCGCACGTCGTCATCGGCAGCCGCGACGGCAGTGCGCGCGGTGGCCACCTGCTCGACGCGCGCGTGTGGCCGACGCTGGAGGTGATCCTGGTGGAGTCGCCGCGCCACCTGCGGCGCCATCACGATCCAGACTCGGGGCTGGCGCTCATCCAGGTGTGAGGATCAGTCGTCCTGAAGCAGGTGCTGGCGCTGGGTCGTGCCCGTGTAGTCCTGTCGATAGCGCCCGCGGCGCTGGAGCTCGGGCACCACGAGGTCGACGAACTCTTCGATGGCACCCGGTGAGTAGATCGGCGACAGCATGAAGCCGTCGCCGCCCACCTCGTCGAAATACGCTTCCATCTGGTCGGCGACCTGCGCCGGGGTGCCGACCATCTGGAGAAGCCCGACGCTTTGCCCGTGACGCTGCGCGACCTCGCGCAGCGTGAGCAGCTCGCCGGTGAGCGTGCGGTATCGCGTCTGCATCCGCTGCAGCTCCCGTTCCGTGCGGTGCGCCATCACGTCGTCCAGCGAGAGCTTCGAGAGATCGAAGTCCAGATGCCCGGAGAGGATCGCCATGCCGCCCTCGAGCGGCACGAGGCTGTTGTGCAGCTCGGCCTTCTCGCGCGCCTCCGCGGCGGTGGCGCCGAGGATGGGCTGGATGCCGAACAGGATCTTGCACGCCTCGGGCGGACGTCCCTCGTTCACGGTTCCGCTCTTGATGTCGTCGTAGTAGGCCTTGGCGCCGGCGATGTTCGGCTGGATGGCGAAGATCGCGTCGGCGTACCGCGCCGCGAACGTCCGGCCTTTCGGCGACGTGCCGGCCTGCAGAATGGCGGGACCGTTCTGCGGCGAGCGTACGACGTTGAGCGGGCCGCGCGACTTGAAGAACCGCCCCACGTGCTCGACGCGATGCACCTTGGCGGGATCGGCGAAGATGCCGGTGTCGCGGTCCATCACGACCGCGTCCTCCTCCCAGCTGTCCCAGAGCTTGCGGCACACCTCGATGAACTCGTGCGCGCGCTCGTAGCGCTCGTCGGAGGGCCGCAGCTCTTCGCCGTAGTTCGCGGACTGGTTGTGGTTGAGCGACGTGACCACGTTCCAGGCGGCGCGCCCGCGCGTGAGATGGTCGAGGGTCGCCCACAAGCGCGCGGCGTAGAAGGGGTGGGAGTGGCTGATGGAGAACGTTGCCCCCAGCCCGATGCGGGAGGTGACGGCGCCCATGAAGGAGAGCAGGGGGATGGGGTCGTGCTCCGGCGCCTGCGTCGCGTAGCGGAGGGCCGGGTCCATCACTCCTTTGTAGGTGTCGGAGATGTAGTTGAGGTCCGCGAAGAAGACCATGTCGAACTTGCCGCGCTCGCACACTCTGGCGATGTGCTGATAGAGCTCGGGGCGCGACCAGTCGTACCCCGCCTCCGTGGTCCGCGGATGCCGCCACATGGCGAGGCTGTGATAGGTCGGTCCGTGGCAGAGGAACTGCGCGAGGTGCATCGTTCGCTTCCGCGCGGGCATGGCCATGTTCTAGCACGTGCTCGATACCCCCTCAACAAGCCAAGGCGCCCGCGCACGCGGTGTGTGGCCCCCCCGGAGTCCCAGAACCATCAGCGATGGCTCTCCTCGTCGTCGGTCTTGTCGGTATGAATCTCGTACGAAGGCGGTTGCGCCACAGGTAAGACGCGCGCGTGCAGTGACATTGAAAATGAGCTCGCTGCCGGGATCGCGCAGGCGGTACTTAGCGTAAGCCGGTGGTTCGATGAAGAACGACCGCACCATGCTTCTCTACGACTCGAACTGTGCCCGGGGGACGCCGCTCTGTCTGATGATCGACAATAGGGTGCCGGATCTTCAGCTCAGGGTGATCGGGCACGGGCACTGTCATCGTTCCTTCCGGAGTCTGTCGCTGCATAACCACATGACTGCCGCGCCGCCGGACCTCTACGAAACCGTGGCGCTCAAGAATGCGGCGGACATCGGGTCCAGACAGGACCCGAAGCCTACCCATGCGCGACGTCGAACCGCGTGATGAACACCTCGCCGCGAAGCCGGCGCTTGATCTCGTGGGAATCCGCGGCCTCGAAAAACAGCTCGACAGCCTCTTTCAGATTAGCCGTAGCCTCCTCGACGGTAGCCCCTTGGCTGGCCACGTCTAGCTCAGGACACAGTGCGACGTAGAGGTCGTCTTCCTTTTCCAGAATGGCCGTGTAGCTGCGCTTGGGCATGAGGTTCTCCTATTCAAGGCGAACGGAACGAGCATACGCCCGACAGTGCGCTTTTCCGGCGCGATCCTTCTTGGCGACCGGGGGGGGAGAGCAGAGCGGTCGTCTACAGGGCCAGCAGCTCATGCCGCAGCGCCTCGTTGTCCCGCAGCTCGGAGGCGGCGCCGCTGAACCGGATGGTGCCTTTTTCGAGGACGTAGACGCGGTCGGCGAGGTTGAGCGAGAAGTCCACGTTCTGTTCGGCGAGCAGGATCGTCAAACCCTCCCGCTTCAGGCGGGCGATCTGCTCCTGCAGGTGATCGACGACCAGGGGCGCCAGACCCTCGGACGGCTCGTCGAGCAGCAGCAGGCCGGGATTGCCCATGAGGGTGCGGGCGATGGTGAGCATCTGTTGCTCGCCGCCGGAGAGGAAGCCGCCGTTGCGGCCGGTGAGCTCGCGGAGCTTGGGGAAGAGATCGAAGACGCGCTCCACCGTGAAGGCGGAGCCGGCGTGGGCGCGCTGCGCGACGTCGAGGTTCTCCCATACCGTGAGATCGGCGAAGATGCGCCGATCCTCGGGCACGAAGCCGATGCCCGCGCGTGCCACGCGGTAGGGCGCCCAGCCGGTGATGTCGGCGCCCCGCCACAGCACGCGGCCCTGCTGCGGCGGCGTCAGCCCCATGATCGATCGCATCGTCGTGGATTTGCCGACGCCGTTGCGGCCGAGCAAGCACACGCATTCGCCCGCGGTAACCTCGATCGATACGCCGAAGAGCACGCGCGACAGCCCGTACGCGGTGTGGATATCGCGCACGGAAAGCACGGGCTCACGCCTCGCGCTCACCGTCGTTGTCCCAGATAGACGCGCCGGACCTCGGGATCGGCGCGTACCTCCGCGGGCGCGCCCTCGGCGATCACTCGGCCCTGGTGCAGGACGGTGATCTTCTGGGCGATGGAGAAGACGACCTCCATGTCGTGCTCGGTGAAGAGGAGCGTGAGGTTGCGCTCGCGCACGATGCGCTCGATGAGGCGGATAGTGTCGCGTGTTTCCGCGGCCGACATGCCCGCCGTGGGCTCGTCGAGGAGCAGGAGAGCCGGCTCGCTGGCGAGCGCGATGCCGAGCTCGAGCTGCTTCTGGGCGCCGTGGGAGAGAAAGCCGCTCACTTCGCCCGCGCGGTCGAGAAGACCGAGGGAGGCGAGGAGCGTCTCCACCTCTGCGCGGTAGAGGCCGTCCACGCGGCGGAAGAAGTCGAGGCCGCGCCCGCGGTGCGAGATGAACGCCGCCTGCACGTTCTCGAACACGGTGAGCTTGGGAAAGATGTTCGTGCGCTGGAACGAGCGTCCCATCCCGAGGCGGCACACGTCGTGCGGCGCCATGCCGGTGATGTCGCGGCCGTCCAGGAGCACAGAGCCCGTATCCGCGCGCAGATGGCCGGTGATGAGGTTGAAGAACGTCGTCTTGCCGGCGCCGTTGGGGCCGATGATGGCGGCGATCTGCCCGCGCGCCACGCCGAGGCTCACGCCGCCCACGGCCTGGAAGCCGTCGAACGACTTGCGGATGTCGCGTACGTCAAGCACGGCGCGGCCTCAGGCGGTGCCAGGCGGTGTCGAGCGCGCCCACGATTCCCCCCGGAAACACGAAGAGCAGCACGATGAGGATGCTGCCGAGGATGAAGGGCCAGTACTGCGTGTACGACGTGATCTGCTGGTTCAGCACCAGGAGGACGAGGGCGCCCACGGCGGGTCCGTAGAAGTGGCCCATCCCGCCCAGGATGGTCATGATGAGCACCTCGGACGATTTGGGCCAGTACGCGAAGTCCGGGAACACGCCGCGGTTGAAGATGCCGAAGAGCCCGCCCGCGAGGCCGGCGAAGGCGCCCGCGATGACGAAGGCGACCAGCTCGTAGCGCCGCACGTTGACGCCGATGAACTCGGCCCGTTCGGGATTCTCCCGGATCGTCGTCAGGATGCGGCCGAACGGTGAGCCGACCACCCGGCGCAGGAGCCACAGGCACGTGGCCACCAGCACCACCGTCACCAGGTAAAAATGGTCGCTCGTGCGCAGCGTGTTGACCAGCGGCAGCTTCTCCATCCACGCCAGATCCGGGTACGGGATCTCGGGCATGCCCTGCTCGCCGCCGGTGACGTCGTTCCATTTGAAGCAGATCGCCCACACGATTTGCGCGAAGGCCAGCGTCAGCATCGCGAAGTAGATCTTGGTGAGCCGCACGCAGAAGAAGCCGAACACGAGCGCGAAGAGCGCGGCCACCACGCCCGCGGCCGGGAAGGCGATGACGAACGGCACCGCCAGCTTCTTCATGAGGATGCCCGTGGTATAGGCGCCGATGCCGAAGTACGCGGCGTGGCCGAAGGACACGAGGCCCGTGTAGCCGAGGAGCAGGTTCAGGCTCACCGCGAAGAGGGCGAGGATGGCGACGTCCGTGGCCACGAACGTGTAGAAGCGGGAGCCGACGAAGGGCACGAAGAACGCGGCCACCACGACGAGCAGTCCCCACGGCAGGCGCCGGCGCGCGCTCATGTCTTGAGCGGCCGGCCGAGGAGCCCCCACGGACGGATGATGAGCACCACCGCCATGAGGGCGAAGACGGAGAAGATCGAAAAGCGCGGGAAGATGAGGATGCCGAAGGACAGCACCTGGCCGTAGATGAGCGCGCCGAGGAACGTGCCCCAGAACGATCCGAGGCCGCCGATGACGACGACGATGAACGCCTCCACGATGATCTCCACGTCCATCCCGGGCACGATGGTCTTCACCGGCGTCACCAACGCGCCGCCGAGGCCCGCCAGGAAAGACCCGATGACGAACACCCCCGTATAGAGGCGGCTCACGTTCACGCCGAGGGCGCCCAGCATGTCGCGGTCGAGGGCGGCGGCGCGGATCAGACGTCC
Organism: Candidatus Rokuibacteriota bacterium; assembly: GCA_046712525.1. Lineage (GTDB taxonomy): Bacteria > Methylomirabilota > Methylomirabilia > Rokubacteriales > CSP1-6 > JBBDXO01. The sequence goes on along the minus strand of JBKKCN010000763.1, from coordinate 564 downwards.
GGCGCGCGTGCGGTTGAGGACCAGCCAGAACACGAAGGCAATGGTGGGGCCCAGGAGAAGGATGAACAGGTTGTACCAGGGGATGACCGTGTTGAAGAGTCGGAAGCTGCCCTCGAGCCCGGGCGGTCGCGAGACCGACTGCTGCTGCGTACCCCACAACACCTTCGCCGCATCCGAGATGATCAGCACCAGCGCATACGTGAAGAGGAGCTGGTACAGCTCCTCCTTGCCATACAGATGCCGCAGCAACAGCCGCTCCACGATCCCTCCCAGGATCGCGATCCCCACCGCCGCCCCCAGCACCGCCAACCAGAACCTGCCGCCGCCCGTGCCCACCCACTGCACGATCTGCCACGCCAGGTACGCCCCGATCATGTAAAACGATCCGTGCGCAAAATTGAGGACGCGCAGCACGCCAAAGATGAGCGACAGCCCGGAGGCGATGAGAAACAGAAACATCGCGGCCGTCAGGCCGGACAGCGACTGCGCAAAGACGAAGGAGAGATCGGGCACGTGGGCAGAGCAGAAAAACGGGGGAGGCGATGTCGCCCTCCCCCGGTGCGC
>JBKKCN010000762.1:0-3857 GCA_046712525.1 Candidatus Rokuibacteriota bacterium | reverse complement strand
AGCATATCCCGCGTGAGGGCGCCGTGATCATCGTGCCCAACCATCAGACGTACGCCGATCCGGCGCTCGTCACCATTGCGGTCCGGCGCCCCATCTACTACATGGCGTGGAGCCGCCTCTTCGACATCCCGGTGTTCGGCGCCTTCATCCGCATCCTGCGCGCGTTTCCGGTGCAGATCGAGTCGAGCGACCCGAAGGCGACCCGCGACGCCGTTCGCCTGCTGCAGGAGGGCCACGCGGTCATGATCTTTCCCGAAGGCCAGCGCAGCGCGGACGGCACGGTGGGCCGCTTCAAGCCGGGCGCCTTTCGGCTCGCTACCACCCTCGACGTCCCCATCCTGCCCGTCACGATCGCCGGGGGCCACGAAGCCTGGCCCAGAGGCCGAATCGTCCCTCGGCCGGCCAACATCACGATCACGTACCATTCCCTGCTGAACGCCGACAAGAGCCTGGAGCCCCGCGAGGCCGCCAGAGACTTGGCCGACCGCACCAAAGCGGTGATCGCCACCGCCCTTGGAAACGCCCCGAACTAAGCTCCGCGTTCCTCGACGGGGTAGCCTGCGGATTCCAGGCGTTGCGTGAGAGCGTCGATCTGCTTGCGCCCCGATGTCTCCAGGGTGAGCTCGACTTCGGTCTCGCCGATGGCCGCGCGCGGCGAGAAGGCGCGATCGTGAAGGATGTGCAGGATGTTGGCCCCTTCCTCGGCGATGAGGCTCGTCAGACGCGCGAGGGCGCCGGGCCGATCACGCAGTAGCACGCCGAGGCGGACGAGCCGGCCATCCTTGACGAGCCCACGCTCGATGATGCGCGACAGCATCGTGACGTCGATGTTGCCCCCGGAGAGCACGAGCACGACGGTGCGCCCCTGCAGGCCGAGAGAGCGGTTGAGCAGCGCCGCCAGCGGAGCGGCTCCTGCGCCTTCCACCACCGTCTTTTCGATCTCCAGCAGGAGCAGGATCGCGTTCGCGAGCTCCTCCTCGCTCACCGTGACCACCTCGTCCACCCACTCCCGCACCAGCGCGAACGTGAGCTCGCCCACCTCGCGCACGGCGATGCCATCCGCGAGGGTGGCCGCGGCCGCCACCTGCAGTCGATGGCCGGCATCGAGCGCCAGGCGCATGGCGGGCAGCGCGGAAGCCTCCACGCCCACGACGCGGACGGTCGACCGCCATGACTTCACCGCGAGCGCCACGCCGCCGATGAGCCCGCCGCCGCCCACGGGCACCACGAGGGCGTCCATGTCCGGCATCTGCGCGAGGAGCTCGAGGCCGAGCGTGCCCTGGCCGGCGATGACCCGCGCGTCGTCGAAAGGGTGCACGAACACCTGGCCGCGCCTGTCGCACAGCGCGCGCGCGTGCGTGTAGGCCTCGTCGAAGTTGGCGCCGTGCTGGATGACCTCCGCGCCGTACCGCCGCGCGGACGTGACCTTGATAAGGGGCGCGGCTTCCGGCATCACGATGGTGGCGGGGATGCCCAGTCGTATCGCGTGGAACGCGACGGCCAGCCCGTGATTGCCGGCGCTGGCGGCGATGACGCCCCGGGCGCGCTCCTCCGGCGTGAGCTGCATCAATAAATTTGCGGCGCCGCGCTCCTTGAAGGAGCCCGTCATCTGGAGGTTCTCGAGCTTGACGAAGACCCGCGCGCCGCTGAGCTCCGACAGCGTCTGCGAATAAGCGCATGGCGTGGCGTGGACGGCATCGCGGATGCGTTCGCGCGCTTCCTCGATGGAGCGGAGATCGACCGCGCCCGGCGCCGTCATCGTCAGAAGGGCAGGTGCGGCTCGGCGAGGGCGGGGGACATGCATGCCACGGGCATCAGCGGCGTGCAGTGCGCATAGCCCACGCGCCCGCGCCAGTCGACGAGGATGAGGCCACCCTCGCCGCGCCCTTCTTCGACCAACAGGTTCACCGACACGTGCGCCGCGTATTCGGGATCGCCGGCCTCCTTCAGGAACTCGAGAGCACGGCGGGCGAGCACGACGCGGATGATAGCCTCCCCGTCGCCCGTGCACGACACGGCGCCGAGCGTGCTGTCCGCGTACGTCCCGCAGCCGATGAGCGCGCTGTCGCCCACGCGCCCCGGATGCTTGCCAATCATGCCGCCGGTGGAAGTGGCGGCGGCGACGGTACCGTGCCGGTCGATCGCCACCGCGCCCACTGTGCCTGCGGCGCTTGGTGTTCCCGCGGCGCTTGGCGTGCCTGCAGCGCTTGGCGTGCCTGCGGCGGCGGCGTGGCGCCCGGCGAGACGGTCGCGTTGGCGATCGGTGATGAGTGTCGCGGGATCGCACTCGGGCAGGCCGTGCGCGCGCGCAAACGCGTGCGCGCCTTCGGCCACGAAGAGGACGTGGCGCCCCTCGTCGAGGATGCGGCGTGCGAGGGTGACGGGGTTGGCCACACGGCTGACGCAGGCGACCGCGCCACACGAGAGGCGATCGCCTTCCATGATGGAGGCGTCCATCTCCACCGTGCCCTCGGAGGTGAGCACGCTGCCGCGCCCGGCGTTGAAGCGCGGATGGTCCTCGAGCGAGCGTACGGCCGCTTCCACCGCGTCGAGCGAGGTCCCACTCTCCGCGAGCACGCGCCAGCCCGCGCCGGCCGCCGCCCGCATACCGGCGCGCAGCTCGGCGCGGCCGTCACCGGGGTCGGCCCCGGCGCCGCCGTGGATGATGATGGCGGGGACCCGGGAGGAAGTCGAGGGCGCGCGCGGTGGCGCCATGGCCATCACCGTGTCACAAGCGCCTTTGGAAGCATCAAGCCTGCGATAACGTTGCTCACCGTTCCGGGTCCCTCGAATTCATAGTAGCGTGCGCCCTCGCGCTCCCGTGGCGTGAAGATCAGCCGCCCAGCGAGTAGCGCGGTCAACGCCTGCCGCGCGGGCCTCGTCTCCTGTCGGAGCAGTCCCTGCCAGTCGGTGACGTGCCCGCGCAGCCGGTCGAGGATGCGCGCGCTGCTGTCGTCGGTGCGGCGGCCCGCCTGCTCGATGGCGGCGACCTCGGCGCGGACCTGCGTGCGGCGGCGCTCTCGCTCCTGCATCGCGCCGAGCAGGCCGGCCAGCTTTCCTCCCTGGGCGATGGCGATGGCGAGCCGGTCGACCTCCGCGTCCAGCTTGGCCAGCTCGCGACGAAGGCGCCCCGTTCGCTCGTCGTCAGTAGGGGCGCGGAGCGCGTCGAGCGCTTTGGCGAGGCTGGTCTCGAGCACGTCCACCCGCAGGAGGTCATGCTCGATGGCGCCGAGCACGGCCTGATCGGTGTCGTCCATCCGGACTTCGAGGTTGTTCTTGCAGACCGCCCGGCCGCGCTGGTGGTAGACGACGCAGCCGTAGTAGTGGTGAGCTGCGCGGCCGTGCCGATGGACGAACATGCTGGACCCGCACGCGCCGCACGCCGCCAGGCCGGTGAGGAGGTAAGGCGAGGCGATGCCGTTGACAGGTCGGCCGTACGCCCGGCCCCCGGTCGACTGGAGGTACACCGCCCGGCTGGCGGCAAGCCGCGCATGGGCGGCGTTCCAAACCTCCTCGGAGACGATCCGTAGTTCCGGGACATCCACGGTTACCCATTCGGCCTCGGGGCGCACTCGGAGCCGCCTAGCCCGGCGCTCGCGGCGATTCCAGACGTAGCGACCGCGGTAGAGATCACGGTAGAGCGTGTCGCGGACGCTCGCAGCCGCCCAGCCTCGCGGCCGACCGGGTCGCCGCGGGACGGGCGCGAGGACGGCCTCGGCGTTGAGCGTAGCGGCAATCCGCTTCACGCCCAGCCCCTCGGCAGCCATCGTGAAGATGCGCCGGACGACGTCGGCTTCCTCGAGTTGCACGACGCGAGAGACGTGGGCGCGACGCTCGCCGACCAGAACCTCCTGGTT
>JBKKCN010000761.1:0-5959 GCA_046712525.1 Candidatus Rokuibacteriota bacterium | reverse complement strand
CGGCCATGCTGCGCAGTCCCCACGCGCACGCGCGCATTCTCTCCGTCGACACACGAGCTGCGGAAGCGTTGCCCGGTGTCTTCGCCGTTCTCACCGGCGCCGAAACCGCCGCCCTGTCCGGGCCCATCCGGCCCCTGATCCCGACGCCCGCCGGTGTTCGCGATTTCTGTCTGGCGGTGGACCGCGCGCGCTTCGTGGGCGAGCCGGTGGCGGCGGTGGCCGCGGTGGATCGCGCCACCGCGGAAGACGCGCTCGAGCGCATCACTGTCGTGTACGAGCCGTTACCGGCCGTCGTCGATCCCGAGGCGGCGCTGCGGCCGGATTCGCCGCTGCTCTACGACGAGATGGGTACCAACGTCGTCTGGCACGACACACTGACGTACGGCGACGTGGACGGCGCCCTCGCGCGCGCGCACGGCGTGCTGCGCGAGCGCTTCGTCATCCAGCGCTACGCTTCCACGCCGCTGGAGACGTTCGGCGCCATCGCGGAGTACGACACCGGGCTCGAGAGCTTCGACTTCTGGACCAACGATCAGCGGCCGGGGCTGACCATCTCCATCCTTGCCGACTCTCTGCGCGTGCCGCAATCGCGCATCCGCCTGCGGTGCCCCGACATCGGAGGCGCCTTCGGCAACAAGCGACGACCGGCGTACCTGCTCGTGTGCGCATTGCTCGCCCGGAAGTCCGGGCGGCCGGTGAAGTGGATCGAGGACCGCATCGAGAACCTCACCGCGCTCATGCACGCCTGTAACGGCGTCATGGACGTGGAGCTGGCGTACGGCGCCGACGGCACCGTGCTCGCCCTCAGCGTTCGCGACGTGAGCGACGAGGGCAAGAACCTCGTCACGCCCACGCAGCACAACCTCATCAAGCTGGGCAACATCGCCAACGGCTACCGCATCCCCGCCATTCGCTACGCGGCGTGGTCGGTGCTCACCAACAAGTGTCCGAGCGGGGCCAACCGCGGCATCGGCAAGCCGTTCATGTGCTTCGCCGTCGAGCGCTCCATGGCGCTGCTCGCGCGCCGCCTCCAGCTCGATCCCGCCGAGCTGCGCCTGCGCAACTACGTGCAGCCGGAGCAGATGCCGTACACGACGCCGCCCGGCGCCCAGTACGACAGCGGCGACTACCCGGCGACGCTGGAGCTGGCGCTACGGCGCTTCGACTACGACGGCTGGCGCGCCGAGCAGGCGCGCGCGAAAGCCGGAGGCCGCCTGCTCGGCATCGGTATCGCGACCTCCGTGGAGCCGGCGGGCACCAACCTCGCGTCGTACGAGCTGGTGACGGGCCGTCGCAGCGCCTCGGGCTCGGCGGAAGCGGCGATGGTGCGCATGGAGCCCGACGGCAGCGTGAGCGTGGCATTCGGCGATCCCGCGAGCGGGCAGGGCTACGAGACGGTGGTGGCGCAGATCGTCGCCGACGAGCTGGGACTCAGTCCCGACGGCGTGTCGGTGGCGCGCGGCTTCGATTCCGCAATCACCCCCTGGCTGTACCTCTCCGGCAACTACTCGAACAAGTTTTCCGTGACCGACGTGGGCGCCATCGTGGGCGCCGCCGCCCGCGTGCGCGAGAAGCTCCTGCGGCTGGCGGCACACCGGCTGGAGATTGCCGCCGCCGATCTCGACGTGCGCGGCGGCGCCGTGATCGTACGCGGCGCCCCTGATCGCAACGTCAGCTTCCAGGAGCTCGCGCGCACGGCATACGCCGACGTCCTCGGCCTGCCCGCGGGCGAAGAGCCCGGGCTCGAGTCGCGCTACGCCCATCAGAATCCCCTCGCGGCGCCCGTCGATGCCGCCCGTCGCGTGCGCTCGCAGCTGGTGTTCTCCAACGCCGCGCACTGCTGTCTGGTGGAGGTGAATCCCAGGACAGGCGTGGTCAAGCTTCTCAAGTATGTCGTCGTCCACGACTGCGGGCGCGAGCTGAACCCGCTCATCGTGGAGGGCATGGTGCATGGCTCCACCGTGCACGGCATCGGGGCCGCGCTGCTCGAGGAGTTCCGGTACGACGAGCAGGGCCAGCTCCTGACATCGACCTTCATGGACTATCTCAAGCCGACGGCCGCCGACGTGCCCGACATCGAGGTGCACCGCCTGGAGCATCCGTCACCGGTCACGCCGCTCGGCGCCAAGGGTGTGGGGGAGGGCGGTGCCATCCCGGGTCCCGCCGCCGTCGCGAATGCGGTCGAGGATGCCTTGGCGCCGTTCGGCGCGACCATCCGCTCGCTGCCGATCACGCCCGAGCAGGTGTGGCGCTGGATGCAGGCGCCCGAGTAGCGGCGCGGCCGGATTCCACGTCGTTGCGCCTGCGGCGGCAAACTTCGGCGGCCGGCGGCGCGGTTGCTAGAATAGCCGCACCGATGCTGGCCATCCGCTTCCTCTCCGTGCTCCTCGTGGTCGTGTTGATGATCCCCCTCATCTGCGGCGCCGATGTGCCGACGTTCGTCCACGAGGGTCGGGCGTACGTCGAGCTGAGCCGGGTGGCGGAGAGCGTCAACAGCCGCCTCGAAGCGACGCCCGAGAGCTCGCAGGCATTCTTGCGTACGCCGGGCCACGTGGTCACGTTCACCCGCAACTGGGCCCGCGTGAGCGTGGATGGCACGCCCATCGTTCTGAGCGCGCCCGTGCGCGTCGATAAGGACGGGCGCTGGATCGCGCCCGAGAAGTTCGTTACGGACATACTGCCGCGCATCGCACCGATCCCGGTCGCCGCCCCTCCGGCTTCCACGCCTGCGGTCAGCGCTCCACGTCCCACCATGCCGCCACCGGTGGCGGCGGTGCCGTCCGCGGCTCTGCCGCCGCCGGTGGCGCCGCGTGTGACCACTCCGCCGCCGGCGGGTGTTCCGCCCGCGGCTTCGCCTCCGGCGCCGCGCGTGGCCATCCCGGCGCCGGCGCCCGCGACGCTCGAGGAGCTGCGGTACCGGTCGTATCCATCGTTCACCCGCATCGTGGTGGAGACGTCGTCGCCCATCAGCCATCGCGTGGAGACGAGCAATCCCAAGGAGGCGCGGGTGCGCCTGCTCGCGGTGACAGGCGCGGAGCAGACGCACGAGGTCCGCGACGGCTTCGTGGAGGTGGCGCGGCTGGAGCGCGCGGGCTCCGACACCGTGTTGCGGCTGGCGCTCGACGACGCCGCCAGCGAGATCAAGGTCACCGCCCTGGCCGACCCGCCGCGCCTGCTGCTCGACTTCGTACGGCCCGCGGTCGCCGCTCCTCGTGAACGCCGTGCGGCGGCGACCCCGCTGCGTGTCCTCGTTCTGGACGCCGGGCATGGGGGCCAGGACTCGGGCGCCGTCGGCCCCGGTGGCCTGCAGGAGAAAGAGCTCGTCCTCGACGTCACCCGCCGCGTGGCCAAGCTCGTCAGCGAGCGGTTGCACGTGAACGTGGTCCTGTCGCGGGACGCCGATCACTTCGTGACACTGCGCGATCGCACCACGCTCGCCAACAAGGCGGGCGCCGACCTCTTCGTGTCCATCCACGCCAACGCGCATCGTGAGACCGCCTCGCAGGGCGTGGAGACGTACTTCCTGTCCTCGGAGGCCACCGACAGCGCGGCGCGCCAGGTGGCGGCGGCGGAGAACGGTGTCATCCAGCTCGAGAAGCCCACCGCCCGCGGCCGCCACGACGTGGTGAAGACGATCCTCTGGGACCTGGCGCAGTCCGAGTACCAGTCGGAGTCGTCGCGCCTCGCGGAGATCGTGCAGGATTCCATGACGCAGGCGCTGCGCATTCCCAACCGCGGCGTCAAGCAGGCGGGCTTCTACGTGCTGGGGGGCGCCGCCATGCCGGCCGTGCTCATCGAGATTGGCTTCGTCAGCAATCCCAAGGAGGAGCGGCGCTTGAAGGACACCAAATACCGGGACGAGATCGCGAGGGCGATCTTCGCCGGCCTCGCGGAGTACAAGCGCCAGTGGGATCTCCGGGCGCGCGTCGACACCTCCGTGCCCGTGCGCATGGGACGGGAGCGGTAGCATGGCGCGCCCAGACGGTCGTGCCCCCGATCAGCTCCGTCCCGTCGTGGTGACGCGCGACTTCCTGCTTCATCCGGAAGGCTCCGTGCTCATCGAGTTCGGCGCCACGAAAGTCATCTGCACTGCGTCGCTGGAGGACAAGGTGCCGCCCTTCCTGAAGGGGCAGGCGCTCGGCTGGGTCACCGCGGAGTACGGCATGCTGCCGCGCTCGACCAACACCCGTATGGTGCGGGAGAACCGGGGGCCGAGCGGCCGCTCGCAGGAGATCCAGCGACTGGTGGGTCGGGCCCTGCGCGTCGTCGTCGACCGCGCGAAGATGGGCGAGCGCACGGTGTGGATCGACTGCGACGTCATCCAGGCCGACGGCGGCACGCGCACCGCCGCCATCACGGGGAGCTTCATCGCGCTCGCCGACGCGCTCGCGCGCGTACCGGGCCTCAACGTGGGTGCCGTCCTCCGCGACTGCGTGGCCGCCATCAGCGTGGGCATCGTGCAAGGCCGCGCCGTGCTCGACCTGAACTACATCGAAGACTCGAGCGCGGAGGTCGACATGAACGTCGTCATGACGGGCGCGGGCGCCTTCGTCGAAGTGCAGGGCACCGCCGAGCAGGCGCCATTTCAGCGCGAGCGTCTGGATGAGATGCTCGCGCTCGCGTCCACCGGCATCCAGCGCCTCGTGGCCCTGCAGCGCCGCGCCCTCGCCGCGCGTGGCGAGCGCACCTTCACCCTCTAGACCGCCGCTCGTCCTCGCCACGCTCAACCGGTCCAAAGGCCGTGAGCTGGCGAGCCTGCTCGGTGGCATCCCGTACGAGCTCCGCCTGCTTGCCGACACGCCGGGCGCGCGCCTGCCCGAGGAGACGGAAGACACCTACAGGGGCAACGCCCTCCTCAAGGCGCACGCGGCGGCGCGGCTGACGGGGCACATCGCGCTCGCCGACGATTCCGGCCTCGAGGTCGATGCGCTCGGCGGGGCACCGGGAATTTATTCGGCGCGCTGGGCTGGGCCGACGAAGGATTTCGGCCTCGCCATGCGCAAGCTGGCGGATGAAATCTCGGCCCGAGGCGGCTGGGCCGTGCCGGGGCCGACGGCGAATTTCATCTCGGTGCTGTGCGTGGCCTGGCCGGACGGCGAAGAGCGTCTGTTCGAAGGCCGCGTCGATGGCCACCTGGTTTGGCCCCCGCGTGGCGGCAACGGCTTCGGCTACGATCCGATGTTCGTTGCGAATGGCGCGACGCTGACCTTCGGCGAGATGGAGCCCAAGTAGAAGTACGCGATTTCGCATCGTACGCGGGCGTTCGCGGCGTTCCGGCGCGCGTGCCTGGAAACTGACGATGACGTGTCGGGTAACGGCACTGCTTCCGGGCCCAACGCCGAGCGCGATGCGGCCGGCCTAGCGGCGGCGGCCGCCAACATTTCGACGCGCGAGGAGCTGATCACCTTCATCGCCAACCTGCGGTCTGATCTGGTGCGCACGTCGAGCCGCGGCCATCCCTCGTCGCTGGACGGCTATCTCGACGCCATGCAGACGTGGCTCGCCGATGCCGCGGCCGGCGATGTGGACGAGCCGAAGTGGCGGACGATGGCCAAGGCGCTGCTGGCGGCGCGATCGCATGTCTGACACCAGGGCCATTAGCAATCCGGATGAGGCCGGCTTCGGTGTCTACGTGCACTGGCCGTTCTGCGCGCAGAAATGCCCCTACTGCGACTTCAACAGTCACGTGCGCCACAAGGGCTGGGACGAGGCCCGGTACCTGGCGGCCTATCGCCGGGAGCTGGCTTACACGGCGGAGCTGACCGGCCGGCGGAGCGTGTCGAGCATCTTCATCGGCGGCGGTACCCCGTCGCTGATGCAGCCGGGAACCGTCGCGGGCATTCTCGATACGATCGCGGCGTTATGGACGGTCGACGGCGATGCCGAGATCACGCTGGAAGCCAACCCCAACAGCGTCGAGGCCGAGCGCTTCCGCGGCTACCGGGCGGCCGGCGTCAAT
>JBKKCN010000760.1:0-8110 GCA_046712525.1 Candidatus Rokuibacteriota bacterium | reverse complement strand
GTGTAGGAGCGCTCCCGGGTGGCGTTGCTCGAGGTCGAAGGTCTCCGCACGCAGTTCACGACCAGCGCGGGCGTGGTCCGCGCTGTCGCCGGCGTGAGCTTCGCCATCGAGCGCGGCGAGGTGCTGGGGCTCGTCGGTGAGTCCGGCTGCGGCAAGAGCGTCACGTCGCTGTCGATCATGCGGCTCGTCCCCCCGCCCGGCCGCGTCGTGGCCGGCCGCGTCCGCCTCGAGGGCGAGGATCTCCTGGACAAAAACGCGGAGGCGATGCGCCGGGTGCGGGGCGCGCGCATCGCCATGGTCTTCCAGGAGCCGATGACGTCGCTCAACCCGGTGTTCACCATCGGCGACCAGATCGCCAGCCCCGTGCTCGCGCACGCAGGCGGCAGCCGCCGGGCGGCGTGGGAGCGCGCGGTCGAGATGCTCGACCGCGTCCAGGTGCCCTCGCCGCGCCAGCGCGCCCGTGACTATCCGCACCAGCTCTCCGGCGGTCTGCGCCAGCGCGCCATGATCGCGCTCGCGGGGGCGCCGGGACCGCAGCTGCTGATCGCCGACGAGCCGACGACCGCGCTCGACGTGACCATCCAGGCGCAGATCCTCGATCTCCTGCGCCGGCTGCAGGCCGAGCGGGGCATGGCGGTGCTCCTGATCACGCACGATCTCGGCGTCGTCGCCGAGCTCTGTCACCGCGTGGCCATCATCTACGCCGGCCGCATCGTCGAGATGGCGCCGGTGGCCAGCATCTTCGGCTCTCCGCTGCATCCCTACACGCGCGGCCTGCTCCGCTGCCTGCCGCACCCGAGTCGATTCGGCCAGCCGCTGTCGTCCATCGAGGGCGCGCCGCCGGATCTGCGTGAGGCGCGCGCCGGATGCCCGTTCGCCCCGCGCTGTCCTCACGTGCTGCCGAGCTGCCGCACGGAGGCGCCGGCCCTCGTGGCGCGGAAGCCGGGACATTTCGTGGCCTGCCCCGTGGTCAGCGTGTGATGGCGGAGGCGCTGCTCGAGGTGCACGGGCTCGAGAAGCGCTTCACCCTCGGCGGCACGTGGCTGAGCCGCCGGCGTCGCGTCATCCACGCCGTCGATGGCGTGAGCTTCGCCATCGAGCAGGGCGAGGTGCTCGGCCTCGTCGGCGAGTCCGGCTGCGGCAAGTCCACCACCGGACGGCTGATCCTGCGACTCATCGAGCCGTCGGCGGGCAGCATCCGCTTCGAGGGCCACGACCTGCTCGCGCTGCCGCCGTCGCGGTTGTGGACGACACGCCAGCGGATGCAGATCGTCTTCCAGGACCCGTACGCCTCGCTGAACCCGCGCATGCGCGTGGGCCGCATCATCGCCGAGCCGCTGGCCATCTACGATCGCGGCGACGCCGCCGGGCGGCGCAAGCAGGTGGCCGAGCTGCTGGACGTGGTGGGACTCGATCCCGCGTTCGCCGAGCGCTATCCCCACGAGCTGTCGGGCGGCCAGCGCCAGCGCATCGGGATCGCCGCCGCGCTCGCGCTTCGGCCGAGCCTGATCGTGGCCGACGAGCCCGTCTCCGCGCTCGACGTCTCCGTGCAGGCGCAGGTGCTCAACCTCCTGATGGAGCTGCGCCGCCGCTTCGGCCTCACCTACCTGTTCATCTCGCACGACCTGCACGTCGTGCTGCACATGTCCGATCGCGTGGCCGTGATGTACCTCGGCGAGATCGTCGAGATCGGCCCGCGCGACGCCGTGCACCGCGCGCCCAAGCACCCGTACACGCAGGTGCTGCTGTCGGCGGTGCCAGTGGCGGATCCGACGCTGCGGCGGGAGCGCATCGTGCCGAAGGGCGAGGTGGCGAGCCCGCTCGCGGTGCCGAGCGGCTGCCGCTTCCACCCGCGCTGTGCGTTCGTGTTCGACCGCTGCCGGGTCGAGCGGCCGGTGCTACGAAAGGTCGGCGCCGGCCACGAGGCCGCCTGCCACCTTCACGACGGAGGCTGAGCTCGAATCACTGACGCAATCCGCCGTCCTTCACTGGATCACGTGATCCGCCTGGAGCAGCAGCGACTGCGGAATCGTCAGACCAAGCGCCGTCGCCGTTTTGAGGTTGATGATCAGCTCGAACCTCCGCGGCAGCCTCACGGGGAGGTCGGCGGCCTTGGCGCCCTTGAGAATCCTGTCGACGTAGCTCAGCGTGGTCCGGAACGCGTCGGCGCTGCTCGGCCCATACGCCATCAGGCCACTGGCCTCCACCAACTCGCGGGCACCGTAGATGGTCGGTAGCCGGCTCCTGGCCACGAACTCCGCGATGGGGGCCCGGTGAATGATGATGAGAGGGTGCTCCACCATCATGAGCGCTCCGGCGTGCCGAGTGATGGCTGCGGCGAAGGCGCCCTTGAAATCGCCGGGAGCCCGCACCTCCAGAGATTGAAGCACGATCCCCAGCGTCCTGGCCGCTCCCTCCGTCGCTCGCACCTCGAGGGAAGAGTCCGGATTGGCCGCGTTCCACAGGATGGCCACGCGGGAGAGCCCGGGAACGGCTTCCTGGAGGAGCTGGAGCCGTTTTCCACCAACCTCCGGGGCGCCGATGGTGATCCCCGTGACGTTCCCGCCCGGCCGCGAGAGGCTCGCCACGAGTCCGGTCGCTACCGGGTCGCCGGCGCCGACCATCACGATCGGGATGGTGCCCGTGGCTCGCTTGGCCGCCAGAGGTTCTGCCGTGCCGAAGCTCAGGATGACGTCTACCTTGAGGCGGACCAGCTCAGCGGCGAGATCGGGGAGGCGCTCGAACCTTCCCTCGGCCCATCGCGCCTCGATGACGACATCGGCATAGCCGAGGTCGCGCAGCCCTTGGCGGAATGCCTCGACGTGAGGCGCGCCAAAGGAAGGCGACGAGTTGGCCAGGATCCCGATCCGCGGAATCTTCGGTGGCGGCTGCGCGTCGGCCACGAACGGTGCTGAGAGGACACCCAGGGCGAGAATGACGACGAGGCCGATCGTCTTGAGCGCCGCGTGATCACCGCCCGTCGCCCGGCGAGCGAGAGCGCCCCCAGCGAGACCGGCGAGGGCCGTCAAGATTGCCGCCACCGCCGTTTCGAGTGCGGACGGCAGGGAATCTACGAATGCCGGCGCGCGAGAGAGGAAGACTCCGAGAGCGGCGAAGAGCGTCAATCCATAAGCGAGCGCGGCCAGGACCGGCCGCCGGCGCGGGTCGACGGCGGTCATCCCGATGGCGGCCAGGAGCGCCAGCAGCGGACCGATCGGATTGAAGGCTTCCAGAGTCGTCCCGTTCTTTCGCGCCATCTCGTGGGCCACCGCGATCGGCGAGGTCGGATCCTTCGCGATCTCCTCGGCGAGAGACGACACCGGCTGGATCCAGGCGAAGCCGTTGCGGGCGACGGTGGCGCCGACGACCCCGATCAGGAGCGCCACCAGGAGCGCGAACACGGGAGCAGCCCGCAGCCTCGACACGCGAGCAGTGACTACGAGCGCCAGCGGCGCCAGCAGCGCCGCCAGGATCGCCGACGTGAAGAACCGGACGCCGCCGTGGACGTAGGCAATCCTGATCCCCGGCTGCACCGCGAAGCTGGTCCCCCCGTACACGATCGCGCCGGTCAGCACGATGGCCGCCAGCCGCGCGCGGCTCCCTTCGGGGTATGTCTCGCGGGCGATCAGCCAGCACGCCGCGGCGTTGATCATCGAGCCCAGCAGCCCGAGCAGATGCGGCGGACTCCAGAGTGACACGTCGAGGCCGAACAGCCGGTGCCAGAGGTCGTCGATCGGTGCGGCGAGGACGGTGAGGGCGATGCCCCAGGCCGCCAGGTGGTAACCGCGTGTCCCCGTGATGCCGATGAGGCGGACCGTCGCCGGCTCGCCGGCGGCACCACCGAGGCCACGCGCCGTCGTCCAGGCGAGGACGCCGAAGCTGACGAGCACGATCGCCGTCACTCCGCTGTAGATCATCACGTGCGGCGGGATCCAGAAGGAATCGCGCCCGATCATCAGGTGCCACCGAATGTCCCACTGGGTACCCCAGGTCGCCACGACGTGGCTCGCGAGGAGGGTCCAGAGGCCCGCCCTCGCCACGGCGAGCGTCGGGCACATGCTCGGCACACCGCCCTGAGCGCGAGCGGCGGGCGCACCGATGCGAACGTCGCTCATCGGTCTTACGCCACGCCGCGCTCGACACGACGCCCCGCCTGGTAGACGTCGAGCACGTCCCAGAGCGCGGTGATCTCGCGCGTCGGATCACCGCGCACCACGAGCACGTCGGCCAGCCGGCCCGGGGCCAGCCGCCCGGCGGAGGGACCGACACCGATGGATTCCGCGGCGCCCGCGGTGCCGGCCACGATCGCATCCGAGTACGACAGCCCCGCGTGGGCCAGCATGTGGATCTCGTGCACGAACTCGCCGGGCGCGTACCAGCCCCACGGCGAATCTGATCCCGCCGTCATCCGCACGCCGGCCTCGCTCATCCGCCGCACGGCGTCGACCTTCACGTCGAGCGCGCGGCGGGCGGCGTCGAGCTGCGTGACGAGCTCGGGCGTGAGTCGCCCCTCGCGCTCGCGGGCTTCGCGTTGCCTCTCGATCCCCGCCTTCTGCACGTAGAGCGTCGGGTTGACCCACGCCTTCGCCCTCGCGAGCCGATCGACGAGATCGGGACGGAAGCGGTAGGTGCCGTCGGGCTCGTTGAAGATGCAGTGGATGATCATGTCGACGTCGGCGTCGAGACAGTTCTGGACGGACTGCGCCGAGGTGCAGTGCGCGGCCGTGAGCTTGCCGTGCCGGTGCGCCTCGTCGGTCATCGCCGCCAGCTCGGGCACAGTGTACGAGGCCCGGTTGGGATCAGAGGTGCGCGTGGAGCCGCCGCTGGCCACGATTTTGATGTAGTCGGCGCCCTCCTTGATGAGCTTGCGCACTTCCGCACGCACGGCGGCCTCGCCGTCGGCCTCCGAGCCGAAGTAGCCCATGTGCCCGCCGGTGATCGTGATCGGACGCCCGCAGATGACCATGCGCGGCCCCGGGGCGAGCTTGCGGCGGATGCCCTCGCGGAGCGAGAACGCCACCTTGCCCTTGGCGCCGTTCTCCCGCAGCGTCGTCACGCCCGAGTGCAGCAGCGTGCGCGCGTTCTGCGCGGCCTGCAGGAGCAGGATGTCGTCGTCTTCCTTCGCGACGTCGTCGCCGAGCGTGCCGTCGCCCGGCGCCACGAGGTGCGTGTGCGCGTCGACGAGCCCGGGCAGGATGGTCGCCGCGCCGTAGTCCGTCCGCTCCACGGACGCCTCGTCCGGGACGCGGACGTCGGCCGCGCGGCCGAGACTCACGATGCGGTCACCGTCGAGGAGCAGCGCCGCCTGCGGCACGGGCGCCGCGCCGCTGCCGTCGAGCAGATGCGCCGCCGTGAGCAGCGTGTAGCGTGTCGAGCGTTCGCGCATGGGCGGGGCGAGCGTAGCGTCTCAGGCGGGGCCGGTCAATTGCCGGCTGACGCTGTGGGCTCTTGACGCGCTCGCGGTGATACCCGCCAGCGCACCGACCACCGCCGCCGCGTCCTCCGATCGCACCCGCGTCGCCTCCACCGTCACCGGCCGCACGGTCGCGCTCCAGGGACACCACCGCACGTTGGTCGCGACGAAGAGTACGACGGCGAGAACGCCGACCGTGCCCGCGAGGTGGCTGACGCCGGAGTCGTTGCCGACGTAAGCAGCGGCATGGGCGAGCGCGCCGGCGAGAGCGGGCAGCGACGGCTCTTCGAGCACGACGGGCGCCGTCAGCTTCCGCACGAGGGCGGCCACGGGTTCGGCGTCGGCCGGTCCCTGGTGCACGACGACGGTCAGCCGACGATCCGCGGCCACCGCGTCGACGGCGGACGCAAACCCGTCCACGGGCCATCGCTTCGCCGTGCTGCCTGCGCCCGGGTGAACGATCAATACACGGCTCTTGCCGTCCCATCCGGCCTTCTCGAGTAGATCGCGGCCGGCCGCACGCAGCGCGGCGGGCACAACGACGGGGTCGACGCCAGCGCGCGCGTCGGGGACGGCCGTGCGCAGCAGGTGCTCCCACACGACACCGTCACCCACCGAAGGGGCGACCGTCACCGAAGGCGCTTGCGCCGAGAGGCGGCGCGTGAAGGCGGAATCGCGGGCACCGAGCCAGCACACGATGCGAACCACGTCGGGCAACCGCACGCGGGCAGCGTCGTCGACGAAGAGCGCGTCGAGTCCGAGGCGGTCGACCGCACACGCGTCGTCGACGATACCGAGCACCAACAGGAGGTCGCCGATGCGCGGCTGGGCGGCGAGCATCACGGTACCGTGGCGCTTGCGCAGTGCGCGTAAGGCGGGGACCGCGAGGAGGACATCGCCGAGCGCGCCGGGGTGAATGGCGAGCGCACGGCTCACGGGCTACCCTCGCAGGAGCGCGAGCGCGGCGTCGTGGACGCGGCCGTTGGTGGCGAGAGCGGTGCCGGAGTAGATCGTGGGTGCACCCGCGAAATCGGTGAAGCGGCCGCCGGCTTCCTCCACGAGGAGGCGGCAGGGCGCCAGGTCCCAGGGCTTGAGGTCGGACTCCAGGTACACCTCCGCTTTGCCCTCCGCCACGAGCTGATAGCCCATGTAATCGCCGAAGCCGCGCTGCCGCTCCGTGGCGTCGACGAGGCGCACGAAGCCGTCCCAGTACCCGCCCTGGCGCAGGAGGCCCACGCCCGCGTGCAGCAGCGCGGAGGAGCCGAGGTCTGCGGTGGGCGACACGGTCAGGCGCACGCCGTTGAGGAAGGCGCCATGGCCGCGGCGGGCCGTGCAGAGATCGCCGGTGACGGGGTTGTAGACGACGCCCACCGTGACGTCGCCCCGCTCCTCGAGCGCGATGAGCGTGGCCCACACCGGGATGTGGCGGACGAAGTTCTTGGTGCCGTCGATGGGATCGATGATCCACCGCACGTCCTCGCGGCCGCGCGCGCCGAACTCCTCGCCGAGGAAGCCGTGGTCGGGGTAGTGGTGCGCGAGGATGCCGATGATCGTCTTCTCCGCTTCGCGGTCCGCCTGGGTGACGGGCGTGCGGTCGGGCTTCAGCGTGACATTGAAGCCGGTGCGGTAGTACTTGAGCGCGATCTCCCCCGCCGCTCGCGCGGCTTCCACCGCGATCTCGAGGGCGAGCTCGTCCGTCATGGGGCCGGCGCCTCCTCGCCGGGGAACGGCTCCCCCCGCTCGCCGAGGACCGTGGCGTAGACGTCCAGCGCGTCCACCACTACCGGCATCCCGCCGTACGTGACCTGCTGGAAGATCACTTCGGCCACGTCCTGACGCGTGGCGCCCACGTTCAACGCGGCGTGGATGTGGGCGTGCAGCTCGTGCGGCCGGTGCAGGACGGTGAGCGAGGCCACCGCACACAGCTCGCGCTGCTTTTGCGAGATCACCTCGCGGCTGTAGAGCGTGCCCGTGAAGAACGTCGACAGCTCGCGGGCGAGGTCCTTGTCGAACTTCTTCCAGGTGGCGAAGCCGACGCCGCCCTTGAGCGAATGGAAGAGCTTCTGCGCGGTGTCACGCGTCTTCTGCCTCTTCTCCGCCTCGTTCATGCCGCTCTCCCGTTGACGGTGATCTTCTCGAGGATCTTCGCGAGGTCGTCCAGGGCGGACATCATCGGATTGTGCGCGCACCGCATGTCGACGGGCGTGACGCCCAGGCGCGCCGCGTACTCCGCCGCCTTCGCCGGCACCACCGCGCGGTCCTCCAGGCAGCGGATGTACGTGCGCGGCGTGCGCATGGCCCAGAAGCGACGGCTGTCGATGCGCTCCAGCCACGGGCGCAGCGGCTGGGGCGTCATGCGCGCGAGCGCGTCCACCACGCGCGGATCGCCGGCGGGCAAATCGCTGAGCCAGCGGGCGGACTCCATGACGGCGGGATACTGCACGGCGCCGCCGCCCCCGCGCGCGAGGCCGGTGAGCATCGGCCGTCCGGAGGCGCTGATCTGCGTCTCCATGAGGCTGGCTCCGCTCGGCACCACCACCGCTGCCAGGAAGACGAGGTGCGCCACGCGGGATTCGATGAGCTCCGCCACCTTGGGCAGGACGGCGCCCGCCATGGAATGACCGACGACGATGGCGCGGCTCATGCCCGCCTGGATGGTGGCGTCCGCGACGGCGCGCGCGTAGGTGTCGATGGAGG
>JBKKCN010000759.1:0-2723 GCA_046712525.1 Candidatus Rokuibacteriota bacterium | reverse complement strand
CGTGTAATCACGGAGAGGATGCTCATGGACCACGTAGAGTTCGACCGCGAGCCGCCTGGCAACCTGACGACGATGGTCATGGCGTTCGGGGGATGGATTGATGCCGGCCGGGCGGCCACAGGCGCCTTGCGTCACCTGGCCCGCGATCTCGGGGCCGCGCGGTTGGCCCAGATAAACCCCGAAGAGTTTTTCGTGTTTACCCAGGAACGGCCCGAGGTGCGATTGAGGCCTGATGGGGGCCGCGACATCCACTGGCCACTGAGCGAGTTCTTTGCCTGGCATCCGGAGGATGGCCGGGCCGGCCTCCTCCTGTTCTGCGGGCCGGAGCCTCACCAGAGGTGGCAGACGTATACGAAGGCGTTCCTGGGTGTCGCCGAGCGTTGTGGCGTGACGCGGATCATCTCGCTCGGGGCGCTCCTGGCCAGCGCTCCTCATACGCGGCCGGTACGCGTCACCGCTCGCAGCACCGATCCCGCCGCGCGGTCGTTGCTCGAAGCGTGGGGCATCTATCAGCGTCCGACCTACGAAGGCCCGACCGGTATCTCCTCGGTCGTCCTGGACGCGGCGGAACGACGGGGAATGCAGCATGTCGGCTTCATGGGGCAAGCCCCGCACTATCTCCAAGATGCCGAAAATCCGGTGGCGATCCAGGCCCTGGTAACCTACGTGGCGCGCTTGCTCAACCTCAGCCCGGACATGTCCCACTTCGCCGAGGCCATCCAAGACTTCCGCACCCAGTGTGATCGGGCGGTGGCTCGGGATCGCCCCACCCGAGAGCACGTGCGGAAGCTGGAGCAGGACTACGACGCGGAAGCGGGCGAGGGGCCACCGCTCCCTGGCGGGGAAGTCGACTCGGACAAGCTCATGCAGGAGCTCCAGGAGTTCCTGCGCAAGCAGCGGGAAGGTGGCGGGGGCAGCTAGCCGGCTAGCTCGGGGTCAGGCTTTGACTTCTAAACAATTTGCGAAGGAAACGCCAAGCGGACGTGGCGCGTCTCAGCCGGAATGTTTAGAAGTCAAAGCCTGACCCCAGCCACCCCAGCCATGCGCTCGATTCGCGTCCATTCGGTGTCGGTGACGGGCATCACTGAGAGACGCGCGATGCGGACCAGGGGAAAGTCCTTGAAGGCCGTGTCTGCCTTGATCTGGGCGAGCGTGACGGGTCTGGGCAGGCGCTTGACGGGCGCGACATCCACGGCAGCGTACTTTCCGCTCGCATCTTCCGGATCCGGATAGGGTTCGGACAGCGCCTTCGCGATCCCCACCACTGCCCTCTCGTCGCCGGTGTGGTAGTAGAAGATGCGGTCGCCCTTCTTGATGGCGCGAAGATGCTTCTGTGCCAGCGCGTTCCTGACGCCGCTCCACACCGCTTTCTTGTCCATCACGAGCGCGTCGAACCCATAGTGGGTCGGTTCTTCCTTCACCAACCAGTTCATGGTTCCGCCCGCGTCATGCCCTCTTCGGCGACCACTTATATACGCGCTGCAGCGCTCCTCCCATCAGCGTGCTCTTGTCACTCTCCGACAGGCGATCCGTGACGCGGAAGGCATCGACACCTTGCTTGTATGTCAGCAGCCCGACCGCGCGGGTCCAGTCGGTGCCCCACAGGCAGCGATCGATGCCGAAGGCGTCGAAGATGCGCGCGAGCGGGTCCCAGATGTCCTTGAAGGGATAGGCCTCGCGCGAGAGCGTGCAGGCGCCGGAGATCTTGATCGCGACATTCGGATGGGCGGCGAGCTTGAGGACATCTGGTAGATCGGCGAAGGGCTGAGCCGGCGGCGGCGGCGCGAACGGCTGTTGCAGACCGAGATGGTCGATCACGATCGTCGTATCCGGGTTGCGAGCCGCCAGCGCCCGGGCCTGCTCCAGGCGCCCCCAGCACATGAGGTTCACCGGCAGCCCGTGCCGGGCCCCGGCCGCCAGCACCCGGTTGAGCCCATGATCGGCGGGGTCCTCGGACACGCCGGGGTTCAGCATGATGCGGATGCCGACCGTGCCCGGGGTGGCCGCCCAGTCGGCGACCGTCTCGGCGACGGCGGGGTCGGAGGGATCGACCGGCTTGATCAGCGCGAACCGACCGGGATGCCGGTTACGCACCTCGATCGCATAGCTTGCGTCGTACCGGTACATGGTGAACACGGAGGTGAGCAACGCGCCATCGACAGCGACGGCATCCATCGCCGACACCATGTCGTCGCCCGTGACCTCCGCCGGACCGTGCAGCACCCCGGCCCAGGGCCGGGCGGGGTGATTGCGCTCGTAGGCGTGCACCTGGGCGTCGATCGTCAGCACGTGTTACTCGGCCAGCCAGACCGTGTCCAGCTGCTGGTTCAGGAAGTGACTCGGCATGATCGTCCAGCCACGGACCTTCGACGAGTGAGCGATGATCCGATGCCACTGGAACCCCATGATGAAATGGATCTCGTCGTCGTAGAGGCGCTTCTCGAACTGCCGCAGCAGGCGCCGGCGCTCATCGGGGTCGACGGTGCGCGAATGCCGCGCGTAGAGGTCGTCCATGACGGTGTCCTTGCTCTTGCCGTAGTTCACCGGCGACGTCGTCAGGAACCAGTGGATGTCCAGATCGGGCTCGACGATGGAATTGCACGGAGCGGTGACCGCCACCTCGAAGTCACCGTTGCGCAGCGCCTGGAACCAGGACGACGTTTCCAATGTGTTGTGCTTGACGGTGACACCGATCTGCCGCCACTGGTCGATGACCCAGATGC
>JBKKCN010000758.1:0-13337 GCA_046712525.1 Candidatus Rokuibacteriota bacterium | reverse complement strand
AACCCCTGAGCTTTCACACGTCACTTCGCATCGGCGGTCCCGCCGATATCTTCGTCATTCCTCAGGACGTGGACGACATCCGACACGCGCTTGCCTTTGCCGAGCGGGAGCAGCTGCCGGTGAACGTGATCGGCGGCGGCAACAACCTGCTCGTGAAGGACCGCGGCATCCGCGGTGTCGTGCTCAAGCTCGAAGGCTGCCTGGGCCGCGCCGAGTTCCACGGCGAAGAGGCGATCGCGGGCGCCGGCGTGAGCCTGTCTGCGCTCATCCGCGAAGCGGCCGCGCTGAACCTCGGCGGCCTCGAATGTCTGGTCGGTATCCCCGCCACCATCGGCGGCGCTCTCGCCATGAACGCCGGCACGCCTGACGGCTGGATCGGCGACTTCGTGAGCGGCGTCTACTACCTGAACCCCGACGGCACCATCGGCGAGTTCAAGCCGGCGGCGGGCGCCGTCACGCACCGCACCTTCCACGCGCCGGCGGGGGCGGTGCTCGTGGGCTGCCGGTTACAGCTGCACCGCCGGCCGCTCGCCGAGATCCAGAAGGAGATCAAGCAGCGGCTCAAGCTGAAGAAGGCCACGCAGCCGCTCGCGCTCGCGTCGGCAGGGTGGGTGTGGAAGAACCCGGGCAACGAGATGGCCTCCCGGCTCGTGGAGAAGGTGGGCCTCAAGGGCAAGCGTCTCAACGGCGCCGAGATCTCGTCCAAGCACGCCAACTTCATCGTCAACCGCGGCGGCGCCGCCGCCGCCGACATCGTGGCCCTCATGGACATGACACGCGAGCGCGTGCAGGCACAGTTCGGCATCGCGCTGGAGACGGAGATCAGGGTCCTCGGTGAGTAGAGTCGGACTCATCTCGCCGAGAGCGCGGGCGGCCGCCCTCCACGATCTCGGCGAGCGTTCACCCCTCGTGGCCCGACAACGGGTCAACGCGGCCCGCCGTCGGCGCGCGCGCCTGCTCGCCCGGCTCGCGCGCGTGGGCGGGGCCATGCTGCTCGGGCTGCTCGCCATCGCGGGGGTGGTGGCCGCCCACGCGTGGGCCCCCACCTCGCCGCGCTTTGCCGTCGCCGCCGTCGAGGTCCACGGCGCCTCGCGCCTGTCGGTGGCCCGCATCCTCGCCGTGGCCGGCATCGCGCCCGGCGCCAATCTGTGGTCCGTGGACACCAGCCAGGTGCGGGGGCGGCTGGAAGCGATGCCAGAGATCCGCCGCGCCGACGTCGTGCGCGCGCTGCCCAACCGGCTCACCATCCTGGTGGAAGAGCGGCGCCCCTTCACGCTCGTGCACGCGGGCCGGCTGCACTGGCTCGACGAGGAGGGTCACGTGCTCGGCGAGGAGACGCGCGCGGTGTCCCCCGAGGTGCCCATCATCAGCGGCCTCACGGAGGAGGAGCTGGTGACGATGCGGACGGCGCCCACGGTGAAGGCACGCGCCGCCATCGCGCTCATTCGTGCCCTGCTGAGATCGGGCAGCGCGCTCGCGTCGGAGATCTCGGAGATCGACATGGGGCGCGTGGAAGGGCCGGTGCTCTACACGGTGGACGGGGTGGAGGTGCGGCTGGGCACCGACGACTGGGACGAGCGCCTCGCGCGCCTCGAAGGCGTGCTCGGGCAGGTGGCCACCCAGGACGTGCGGTATGTGGACTTGCGCTTCCGCGACCAGGTCATTCTGCGAAAGGGACAGCCAGGGTGAAGCGCAGCAAGCGGCCGGAGTACGTGGTCGGCCTCGATGTGGGTACCACCAAGATCTGCGCCGTCATCGCGGTGGCGCGCGCCGACGGCGGCGTCGACGTGGTGGGCGTGGGCGCCGCGCCCTCGCGCGGCCTGCGGCGCGGTGTCGTCGTCAACATCGACTCCACCGTGGAAGCGATCAAGGTGGCGGTGGCGGAAGCCGAGCAGATGGCGGGGGCCGAGGTGTCGCGCGTCTACGCGGGCGTGGCCGGCGGCCACATTCGCTCCGTGAACAGCCGGGGCGTGGTGGCGATCTCCGGCAAGGAGCGCGAGGTGAGCCAGGTCGACGTCGATCGCGCCATCGACGCCGCTCGGGCCGTCAACGTGCCCCAGGACCGCGAGATCATCCACGTGCTGCCGCAGGCGTACATGATCGACGACGCGGACGGGGTGCGCGAGCCCCTCGGCATGTCGGGCGTGCGCCTCGAGGTGGAATGCCATATCGTGACGGGCGCCATCACCGCCGTGCAGAACGTCATCCGCTCGGTGAATCGCGCCGGCCTCACCGTGCAGGACGTGGTGCTGGAACCGATCGCGTCCGCGGAGGCGGTGCTCTTCCCCGACGAAAAAGAGCTCGGCGTCGTCGTCATCGACATCGGGGGCGGCACCACCGACCTCGCGCTCTTGCGCGACGGCGCCATCTGGCATACCTCGATCCTGCCCCTCGGGGGCGATCACATCACCAACGACGTGGCGGTGGGCCTGCGCACGCCCATGGCGGACGCGGAGGATCTCAAGAAGCGCTACGGCTGCGCGCTGACGTCGCTGGTGGTGGCGGAGGAAACGGTGGACGTGCCCTCGGTGGGTGGCCGCAAGCCGCGCCAGCTCTCGCGCCAGGTGCTCTCCGAGATCATCCAGCCCCGCGTGGAGGAGATCTTCACGCTGGTGGCCCGCGATCTCGCGAAGGCCGGCTTCCAGGACGCGGCGCCCGCCGGCATCGTGGTGACGGGCGGGACGTCCATCATGGAAGGCGTGCCGGAGATCGCGGAGAGCGTCTTCAACCTGCCCGTGCGCCGTGGCGAACCGGGGGATCACCTCATGGGGCGCGCCGAGCGTCCGGACATCAGAGCCGCCGGCCGCGTGCCGGCTCGCACGACAAACCTTTCCGATGTGGTGAAGAGCCCGGTGTACGCGACGGCGGTGGGACTGGCGCTGTACGGCGCCCGCCGCCAGGCGCCGGGCCTCTCGCTGTCCGAGCCGTATGTCGGAGGCACCCTCGGCCGCTGGGGCCGCCGCCTCGCCGGATGGTTCGGTGAAATCTTCTAGAGGAGATCGGCCGTCTCGGAGCGAGTCACAGCCGCCACTGTTCGGCTCCGAGTCCACGGTCGACAGCAGACGTGCACCCAAGCGGCGCGCGCCCGCGCGCGCTGATCACCCACAGGAGGTCGCAATGGAGAGAGATCGCACACGGCGCCCGCTCTTCGAGCTGGACCAGGTGCCGCAGGCGGCGAAGATCAAGGTGATCGGCCTCGGTGGCGGCGGCGGTAACGCGGTCAGTCGCATGATGGCAGCGCAGTTCACCGGCGTCGACTTCATCGTCGCCAACACGGACGTGCAGGCGCTGCGCGCCTCCCCCGCCCCGGTGAAGTTTCAGCTCGGCAGCAAGCTCACGCAGGGCCTCGGTGCCGGCTCCAATCCGGAAGTCGGCCGTAACGCCGCGCTCGAGGACCCGGAGGAGATCACGCACCTGCTCACCGGCGCCGACATGGTGTTCATCACGGCGGGGCTGGGGGGAGGCACGGGCACCGGCTCCGCGCCCGTCATCGCCTCCCTCGCCAAGGATCTCGGTATCCTCACGGTGGCCGTCGTGACCAAGCCGTTCACGTTCGAGGGACGCAAGCGCATGCTGCAGGCGGAGGCGGGGATGGAGGCGCTCCGCGGAGTGGTGGACACGCTCATCTCCATCCCCAACCAGCGCCTGCTCTCCGTGGTCGATCGTGGCACACCGCTGCTCGACGCCTTCCGCGTCGCGGACAGCGTGCTGCAACAGGCGGTGCAAGGTATCTCCGACCTCATCCTGGTGCCCGGCCTCGTCAATCTCGACTTCGCCGACGTGCGGACGATCATGTCCGGCATGGGCATGGCCATGATGGGCACCGGCGTGGGCAAGGGCGAGCACCGCGCGCTCGACGCTGCGCAGAAGGCGGTGGCGAGCCCACTGCTCGACGACACGTCCATCCAGGGCGCGCGGGGGATTCTCATCAACTTCACCGGCGGCAATGATCTGTCCATCCACGAAGTGGAGGAGGCGGCGCGCATCGTCCAGGAGGCCGCCCACGAGGAGGCCAACATCATCTTCGGCGCCGTCATCGATCCGAGCCTGATGGACGAGGTGCGCATGACGGTGATCGCCACCGGCTTCGCGGAGAAGAAGCAGTCGGTCACGACGGACAGCAAGGTCGTCGATCTCTCGCGCGGCCACACCGCCGGGCGTACGGGCACGGCCCCGGCGCCGGGCTGGCGGCGCCGCGTGGGCGAGGTGCGCGCGGACGGCGACGACACGCTCGGCGACGAGTACGACGTGCCGACCTTTCTGCGTCGCAGCGCCGACTAGCGGGTCGGCTCGCGTTACGTTCGGCGGGAGCGGGTCGGGCGTCGGGGTGCCGGCGACCACGTGAATGGTGGCCGAATCGGACCGAGGGTGGCTGGGCGATTCGTTACATGGGGGGCCTCGAAGGGCCCCCCAAGCCCCCCGCGCTCGGCAGCGCCGCGGCAAAGCCGCGTCGCTCCTCGAAACGCCGACGTGCGGTCCGCCTAGTGCAGCGTCGCTATCAGCCGCGGCGCGCCAGTGGTCCCCGCAGAAGCTGCCCCGGCAGCGCCCCGGTGTGCTTGCCGTCGCGCAGCAGCACCTCGCCGTTGACGACCGTGGCCGTGATGCCGCGCGTGCGCTGCACGAGCCGCCGCGCGCCCGCGGGAAGATCGTCGACGACTTCGGGCATCTCGGCCGCGATCGTGTCGGGATCGAAGACCATGAGGTCGGCGGCCATGCCTTCGCGGATGAGGCCGCGGTCGTGGAAGCCCCACAGCGTGGCGGGCACGAAGGTCAGCATCCGCACCGCTTCCTCGAGCGTGAACGCGTGCTTGTCCCGCACCCAGTGGGCGAGCAGGTGCGTCTGCAGCGACGAGTCCATGAGCTGGGAGACGTGCGCGCCGGAGTCCGAGAACGTCGTCACCATGCGCGGGTGGCGCATGATCTCGAGCGCGAAGTCCTGGTCCTCGTTGGCGATGGGCTGCAGGAAGAAGAGGTCGAGGTTCTTCTCCACCGCGAGGTCGATCATCGTCTCCGCCGGATGCTGGCCCCGCTCGCGCGCGACGTCGGCCACCGACCGGTGCGGGCCCTGCACGGTATCGAACACGAAGAGCCAGTCGTAGTCGGCCGGCCGCGCCTCGGTGCCGACGGGACGCCGGCTGTCGCGTGCGCCCGAGGCCTCCACGAGCCGGCGGCGCATCTCGGGATCGCGCAGCAGGCGAAGCTGTTCCGACTCCGGCCGCGCGCGCAGCTCTTTCCACACGGGGAGCCGGTCGAAGGGCGTCTGCGTCCTGAAGGAGAGCAGTGCGCTCAGCGAGCGACTGTGCGCCTGCCCGAACATGCGGCCGCCGGCGGCCGCTGTCTCGTCGAGCAGCGCGAGATAGGCTCGCCAGACGTCCGGCACGCCGCGGCGACTGAAGAGTCCGAAGGTGATGGGACGCCCCGTCTCCACCGCGAGGTCGCGGAGGCGGACGTGATACTCGCGCAGCCCCGGGTCGCCGGGCGCGCGGTCCACGCCCTCGCCGGCGATCTCGAAGATGCCGGTGCCGAGGTCGCCCATCACGCCTACGAGGCGGCGCACCTCGTCCCAGGTGGCGAGGCGGCTGGCGACGAGCCGGCCCTCCGGGGTTTCGTGCGCGGGCGAGCGCGACGTGGTGAAGCCCATGGCGCCCGCGCGCATCGCGTCGCCGAGCTCACGCTCCATCGATTTCAGATCTTCCTCGGTGGCGGCCTGCTCGAAGGCGCGCTCGCCCATCACGTAGGTGCGCAGCGCCGAATGGCCGAGGTAGCCGGAGTAGTTGATGCCCTTGGGCAGTGAATCGAGAGTGTCGAGGAACTCGGGGAAGGTCGTCCACTGCCACTTGATGCCCGCTTCCATCGCCTGGGGCGGGATGTCCTCCGCGCGCTGCAAGTTGCGCACGACGAGGGCCTTGTCCTTCTCCGCGCACGGCGCCAGCGTGAAGCCGCAGTTGCCCATGACGACGGTGGTGATGCCGTGGTAGCAGGACGAGGTCCCGAGGGGATCCCAGAAGACCTGGGCGTCCATGTGCGTGTGCCCGTCCACGATGCCCGGCGACACCACGTGGCCGTCGGCGTCGATGACCTCGCGCGCCTGCTCGCGGATGCGGCCGATGCTCGCGATGCGGCCGTGCCGCACACCGACATCCGCCCGGTATCCCGGCAGCCCGGAGCCATCGACCACCACGCCGTTCTTGATCACCAGGTCGTACATGGGGACCCTCCTTGGATGGCCCATCCTACTTCATGTACCTGGGCCCATGCTGACTCGACCACAAGAACCCCTGTTCTGCCGGGTTTTCGTGCCGCGCTTCGACCTACCGGTCCGCGTTTTCACGGGCCGTCCGACGTAAAACGCGGACAGAACACGGACCATCGGGGGGTCTCGTCCTCGCGAGCAGGGGACGCGTGATGCCGCGTCACGACGGCGGCCCCGGGCTTATAGGGCCCTCGACAACGCCGACGACTCAACGACCGAGGAAGGCTCGCGCCTGCTTGATCTCCATGCGCTCCCCGTCGGCGGCCTTGCCCAGGTCCAGGAGCTGGCCGTAGTACTGCCGAGCCTTCGTCTGGTTGCCGGCGAGTTCGGCGGCGCGCCCGGCGCTCCACAGCCCGAGGAATCGGTTCGGGTCGTTCTTCTGAGAGCGCTCGATCTCGACGAGGGCGGCGGCTGGCTGTCCCAGCTCGAGGAGCATGTCGCCGAGCATTTCCCGCGCGGGGAAGAGGGCGCCGGGAGTCACTGGGTGCTTCTCGGTTCCGTCCTCGCGGTCGGCCGACTGCCGCATGAGAGCCAACGCCTCCTCCCTCTTTCCCTCAGCCTTGGCGATCCACGCCGCCACCGCGAGCCGCTGGATCTCGCTCTGCTGCGCCCAGTACGCGCTCTTGGCCTGGGTCAACGTGTCGCGCAGGGCGGTGATACGCTCGAGATCCTTCTTGGCCTGGGTGACGTCGCCGCTGCGCGCGGCCCCAAGGCCCCGGGCGAACCACGTGATGGACTCAGCCTGGGGGAACTTGTCCCAGGCGAGATCCTTCGGGACCAGGCCCAGCTTCGCGGCATCCGCCCACTGCCGCCGCTCGAGCGTGTATCGCGCGGGGATGGCGGCGAGAGCGAAGGCGCCGGCGAAGTGGTCCACGTTGAGTTTCGTCGTGGAGAGCACGTCTTCCATGAGCGCTCGCGCCTCGCGATCGCGGCCGAGCTGCATGTAGCCATACATCATGTAGTCATAGGCATGCAGCCCCTCGTACGACCGGAGTCCCGTGGTGTCCTGCTTGAGCGCATCCTGCGCCGAGCGTGCCGAGGCGCGGTTCGTATCGATGGAGTCCCGCCAGGCGCCGACGCGGGTGAAGATGTGCGAGGGCATGTGCAGCGCGTGAGGCGCAGAGGGGGCGATGGCGGCGTAGAGCTTGGCCGCCGGCAGTCCCTTCTGGGCGATGGGCGGGAAATCGTAGCTGTGGATCAGGTAGTGGGCGACGCCAGGATGATTTGGCTGCTCGGCGAAGGCTTTTTCCAGGATACCTGCGGCCTTGAGCTGGTTGGCGTAGGTCTTGTCGTTCGGGTCCAGGGTCATGTTGAGCGCTAAGGCGTAGAAGATGGCCGCCTCCCGGTCATCCGGATAGCGGGCGGAGAGCTGCTCCATGGCCTTGTCGTATGCGGTCACCCGCGTCTTGTGGGCCACCGTGTCGGCATCCTTGTAGACGAGCTCGATGGCCGCGATGTAGTCCCGCTCCCGCTGGGTCTTCGCGCCCGCCGTCTTGGCCTGCTCGACCGCCAGGCCACCTTCCTTCAGACCTCGCGCGCTCGGCGGGGCCGCCAGGGGATTGCCCATCCAGGCCATCGCCGTGCCCCAGTAGGCGATACCGCAGCTCGGGTCGGTCTGCGCCGCCTCCGTGAAGCCCTTGACGGCGCCGTCGAGCGAGAAGGAGTGCAGTAGGGCCACGGCGCGGTTGACCTGGGCGTGCGCCGCAGCGCTGCACGATGTCTTGAAGTCCACCGTCCCGAGCTTCTCGGCCTGGGCCGAGACCGTGGTGGCGGTACCGACGATGAGCACGAAGGACACGAACGCCGTGGAGCGAGAGATCGGTGTCATGACACACCTCCTGCCGCGGGTGGGAGCGCCGGGCAATCGTTGGTGAAGTTCGACCCTGGCAACATCGTCCCCCAGTCTAGCGCAAACGCCCCCACACGCTAGTGGCCGCGGGGCCCCTCAGCCAGCCGTCAACTCGGAGTAGGAAATCTCTGCCAGCAATTCCGGCTCGAGCCAGACGGCGGCGCGGTCAGTCGCCGTGGTGAACGGGGACGTCGCGCGCACCAGGCGCCGGCTCCGCTCGAAGAGCTCAGCGAGTGACCCGCGCGCGTGAAGTCGTACTCCACGAAGCCGACGTAGGCCAGCCCGCGGCCGCGACGTCGGCCGAGCAGCAGTCCGCGGAAGTGGTCCCCGTCCTTCGCGATGCCGCCGATGGCGAAGGCGCCTTCATGCCGGACTTTCAGCTTCAGCCAGGCGCGCGACGTCCCGCCACGGTACGCGGACTCCTGATCCGTTCCGACGAGCCCCTCATAGCCGCGCTGCTTCACGATCGCCCAGGCGGCGTGGCTGTGATACAAGGCCTACCGTTCTCCATGTACAGTGCAGCCTTCAGGATTGAATCGGCCCCTGAGGAGCGTGTGATGACGAGTACCGCCCCCTGCAGCTACGAGATCGACGTCCAGGACCTCGAGTACCTCCGCCATGGCGACACGCCCCTGCTCGCGCGGATCTTCAAGCCCCGCGGCAAGGGGCCGTTCCCGCTCGTCGTCGAGCTGCACGGCGGTGCGTGGTGCCGCGACGATCGACTCAGCGACACCGTGATCAACGAGCCGGTGGCGAGGAGCGGGGTGGTGGTGGCCTCCCTCGATTTCCGCGTGCCCCCGGTGGCGTCGTACCCCGCCTGTCTCGCCGACATCAACTACGCCATCCGCTGGTTCAAGACGCAGGCGACGGCGCTCGGCAGCCGTCCCGACCTCGTGGGCGTCATGGGTACTTCCAGCGGCGCACACCTGGCCATGCTGGGCGCCATGCGGCCGCGTGACGCGCGCTATGCGGCGATCCCGCTTGCGGCCGGGATGCCCGTGGTGGACGCCACCGTGCGCGCCGTCGTCCTGTGCTGGCCCGTGATCGATCCCCTCGGTCGCTATCACTATGCGAAAGCGCTCAAGGCGAGCGGCCAGCCGTACCCGGAGGTCGTGGACCGCGTGCTGCCCTGTCACGATCAGTTCTGGCTGACGGAAGAGGCGATGGCCGAAGGCAATCCGGTGCGCGCGCTCGAGCGCGGCGAGCGCGTGGAGCTGCCGCCTGCGCTCTACATCCAGAGCACGAGCGACGTCGCCCATCCCCGCCCCCATCTCGACCGCTTCGTGGCGGGCTATCGCAAGGCCGGCGGCGAGGTGGAGCTGGAGCTGTACGACGCCGAGCCGCAGGGATTCGTCAAGAAGGATCCATCGACGCCGGCGGCGAAGCAGGCGATGGGCAGGATCATCGAGTTCGTGCACAAGCGCATCTGGTAGCAGGGCCGATGGCCATCGAAGACCTCTGGTACAAGAACGCCGTCCTGTACTGCCTCGACGTCGAGAAGTACATGGACGCCGACGGCGACGGGATCGGCGACTTCGAGGGCCTGGACCGCCGCCTCGAATACCTCTCCGGACTCGGTGTGAACTGCCTGTGGCTGCAGCCGTTCTACCCGTCGCCCAACCGCGACAACGGTTACGACGTCGCCGATTACTACGGCGTGCACCCCAAGCACGGCTCTCCGGGCGATTTCGTCGAGTTCATGAACCACTGCAACTCCCTCGGCATGCGCGTCATCCTCGACCTCGTGGTGAACCACTCTTCCATCGATCATCCATGGTTCCAGTCGGCCCGGGCGAGCTCGAAATCGCAGTACCGCGACTGGTACGTGTGGGCCGACGAGCGCCCCAAGAATCACGCGAAGGGTGTGGTGTTTCCGGGCGTGCAGCGCAGCACGTGGACGTTCGACGACGCGGCCGGCATGTGGTACTTCCACCGGTTCTACGAGCACCAGGCGGACCTGAATACGCACAACCCCGCCGTGCGCGCGGAGATCTTGAAGATCATGGGGTACTGGCTGGAGCTCGGCGTCTCCGGCTTCCGGATGGACGCGGTGCCGTTCCTCATCGAGCGCAAAGGCGCGGACATCGCCACCGCCTCCAAGCAGGACTTCAAGCTGCTCCACGACATGCGCGACTTCCTGAACTGGCGCGGCCGCAGCGCCGTCATGCTGGCGGAGGCCAACGTGCCTCCCGAGGACAGCCACCAGTACTTCGGCGAGCACGGGGACCACCTCCAGATGATGCTCAATTTCCCCGTGAACCAGCGCCTGTGGTACGCGCTCGCCACCGCCGACACGGGGCCGCTCCGATGGGCGCTGCAGCACACGGCGAAGCGGCCCGCAGACGCGCAATGGGTCAACTTCCTCCGCTCGCACGACGAGTGCGACCTCGGGCGCCTGTCGCCCGAGCAGCGCGCCCAGGTCTTCGCGGCGCTGGCGCCTGACAAGCGCATGCAGCTGTACGACCGCGGCATCCGCCGCCGCATGGCGCCCATGCTCGGCAACGACCAGCGCCGCGTGGAGCTGGCCTTCAGCCTGCTCTTCTCGCTGCCGGGCACGCCCATGATCCAGTACGGCGACGAGATCGGCATGGGCGACGACCTCGAGCTGGAGGAGCGTGAGTGCGCGCGCACGCCCATGCAGTGGACCAGCGAGAAGCACGGCGGTTTCTCCTGCGGCGAGCGCACGGTGCGCCCCGTGATCGACGACGCCGAGTACGGCTACCGCAAGGTCAACGTCGCCGATCAGCGCCGCGATCCGGAATCGCTCCTGAACTGGTGTGAGCGCCGCATCCGCATGCGCAAGGAATGCGTCGAGTTCGGCTACGGCGATTACACCCTGCTGCGCACGGACACGCCCGAGGTGCTCGTGATCCGCTACGACTTTCGCGGCGTGTCCATGCTCACGGTGCACAACTTCTCCAATCGTGCGAAGACGGCTGTGGTGGAGCCGAAGGTCAAGGGCGGCAACGTGCTGACGGACGTGTTCGACGAGAACCACAGCCGCACGGAGAACGGCGTGCACCAGATCAAGATGCCTCCCTACGGACATCGCTGGATGCGTGTGGGCGCCATCGACAACGCGCTCAACCGGACGCCGTTCTAGCCCGCCTGCCGGAGACATGGCCGAGCCGTTCACCATTCGTGCCGCCGTCGAAGCCGATGCACCGGCGCTTCTCGCCATCTACCGCCCCTTCGTCGAGGCCACCGCGGTCTCGTTCGAGACCGTCGCCCTTGATGTCGAGGAATTCGGCGCGCGCATCGCAAAGGCTGGCAATGGCTCGTCGCCGAGCGTGATGGTCAATGCATTGGCTATGCATACGGCTCGTCGCATCGCGAGCGCCTCGCCTACCGGTGGTCTGTCGAGGTCTCTGCCTATGTGCACCCACGCCACCACCGCCAGGGCGTCGGTCGTGCGCTCTATCTACAGCTGTTCGAGGAGCTGGCTGCCAAAGGCTTCTGCAACGCATACGCCGGGATCACCCTGCCCAACGACGGCAGCGTCGCGCTGCACCGCAGCGTGGGCTTCAAGTCCATCGGTGTCTTCAAGGCGGTTGGCCGCAAGTTCGGCAAGTGGCACGATGTCGCGTGGCTCCAGCGGGCTCTGCGGGACTCCCCGCCGTCGGACTAGCGAGGCGATGGTGAACGTGCTCGGCCTTCTCGCCGTCGGCTGCTGCGGCTTGTTCGCGGGCGCCGCGCTTTATATCAACGTGGTCGAGCATCCGGCTCGAATGAGCTGCGGTGTGGAAATCGCGCTCCGTCAGTGGGCGCCAAGCTACAAGCGCGCGGCGGTCATGCAGGCATCACTGGCCGTGGTTGGTGGCGTGGCGGGCGTGTTGATGTGGGCTCTGGTGGGCGGTCGCGGCTACCTCGTGGGCGCTCTCCTCCTGCTTGCCGTCGTGCCGTTCACGCTCCTCGTCGTTTTTCCGACCAACAAGCGCTTGCTGGACCTCCATGCCAAGGGTGACGTTGGTGACGCGCACGAGCTTCTCCGGCGGTGGAACGGTCTTCATGCCGTCCGCAGCGCGCTGAGCGTGGCGGCATTTGGCTTCATGCTGTCCGGGCTCCGGTGAAGCCGGACTACGTCCACGGATACTCAGGGCGCGAGCGGGAGCGCCTCGCCGATCAGGCCCAGACTCTCGCCGACTTGCTGCTCTGGGATACGGTCTATCCATCAGGCCGCGTGGTTCTCGAAGTCGGGTGCGGGGTCGGTGCTCAGACGGTCACGCTGGCAAGGCGAAGCCCCGAGGCGACCATCGTCGCGATGGACATATCCGAAGACTCCCTGGCTGCTGCCCGGGAGAGCGTTCGATCGTCCGGGTTCCGGAACGTGATGTTCCAGCGGGCCGACGTGTATTCCATGCCCTTCGCGCCCGACACGTTTGATCACGTGTTCGTCTGCTTCGTCCTGGAACACCTCTCACGACCTCGCGAAGCCCTCGCGCATCTCAGCCGGGTCCTCAAGCCATGCGGCACCATCACGGTCATCGAGGGTGACCATGGCTCGACGTACTTCCACCCGGAGAGCCCGTATGCCCGGCAAGCCATACGCTGTCTCGTCGAGCTGCAGGCCCGCGCCGGTGGCGACTCGCTCATCGGGCGCACGTTGTATCCGCTCCTTCTCGAGTCGGGTTTCCGGGACGTCACCGTGTCGCCGCGCATGGGCTACGTCGACTCCAGCCGCCCGCACCTTGTCGAGGGATTCACGCGGAACACATTCACCGCCATGGTCGAAGGTGTTCGCGAGCGTGCGCTCGCGGCGGGACTCATCGACGAAGAGACCTGGGAGAAGGGAATCCGGGACCTGTACCGGACGGCGGAAAGCGACGGGACGTTTTGTTACGCGTTCTTCAAGGCCGTGGGAATGCGGTGACGCTGACTCTGGATCACGTGTTCGTCTGCCCGGAGGATGCGGCGGCGGCGGAGAGTGCGTTGGCTGACTTCGGGCTGCAATTTGGACGGCGTGGTGTCCACAGAGGACAGGGCACCGCGAACGCGTGCGTGTTCTTTGACAACGCTTACCTCGAACTGTTGTGGCGATATGACGATGACGAGCTGCAATCCGAGACAGTCCGTCCCGTCGCGCTGTGGGAGCGCGTGCGTTGGCGCGAGACCGGCGCCTCACCGTTTGGTATTGCCTTCCATCCTGGGACCGACCCCGTCCCCGTGGAGACGTGGGCATACGAAGCACCGTTCCTTCCGGCCGGCAGCAAGATCCCGGTCGTGACGCCACCGTTC
>JBKKCN010000757.1:0-5088 GCA_046712525.1 Candidatus Rokuibacteriota bacterium | reverse complement strand
CGCGACGACGCGAGCTACCGTCCCGAGCTGGCGGAGGCCGTGTACTGGGTCATGACGCTTTCCACCGCCCTGCGCGCCCTTGCGGAGCTGTCCGCGTCGTACTCGCCGGCGTTCGCCCTGCGCATCGCCATCGCCGTCGGCGGCCTCGGCCAGGTGGCCGCCACCGTGCTCTTCGTCATGAACATGTGGACGCGTGTGCGGATGCCCGCGGTCGCGCCCCCGCGCGTGGCTACGCCTTGATCCCCAGCAGTGTCATCGCGGTGCCACCCAGCATCGCCACGCGGTCAGCGTCGGTCAGGCCCGGCGTGCTGAGGATGTGGTCCACGGAGGTGCTCGTCCACGGGAACGGATAGTCGGTGCCCATCACGATCTGACCGGCGCCCGTCTCCGCCACCAGGTGCCGCAGGGCTTCGGGCGTGAAGACGATCGAATCGAAGTAGAGCTGGCGCAGGTACTCCGTCGGCTTCTTCTTCAGCGTTCCCGTCATGCGCTGGGGGAAGGTCGTTTGCACCGCGTCCGAGCGCGCCGCGTACGACGGCAGGTAGCCGCCGCCATGGGCCGCGCAGATCTTCAGGCCGGGGAACTTGTCGAGCGTGCCGTCGAAGATCAGGTGCGAGAGCGCGATCGTCGTCTCGAGCGGATTGCCGATGGTGTTGGTGAGCAAGCCGTTGCCCTTCAGCCGGGTGGTGCGCTCCAGCTCCGCCGTGCCCAGAGGATGAATGAAGACCAGGACGCCGAGCTCCTGGGCCCGGGCCCAGAACGGGTGGAACTTCGGGTCGGATAGCTCCTCGCCATTGACGCTGCCGCCGAGGCCGGCGCCGCGCAATCCGTACTTCTTGACGCCTTCCTGGAGCTGCTCCACCGCGAGGTCGGGATGCTGAAGCGCCACCGAGGCGAACGCGACGAACCGGTCCGGCTGCGCCGCGCAGATCTCGGCGAGCTTCTCGTTCTGGATTCTGATCAGCTCGCGCGCGACGTCGCGGTCCGCGGCGTACCAGTACGGGTTGATGCTGAGCGCTTCGACATCGATGCCCTGCTCGTCCATCGCGCGAATGCGGTCGGCCGTGTTCGACATGAGGAGGGCGGGCGTCTCCAGCGCTCTGCCCACGAGCGCCATCGCCTCCGGGACCGCGCAGTGCGCGTGGACGTCCACCGTCTTCACGCGCCGCCCGCTCACCACGACCTCCCGGCGCCGCGCGGGCGCAGTCGCTGGTGCCGCGCTCGTCTGGTCGCATGCGACAAAGGCCACGCCGGCCGGTTCCTTGCGCGTCATGTCGGGAGGGCGTCAGGCCCCGATTGCTCGTACGTGAAGTGAAGCATGTCCGTTCGATCCTGGGCATGCTCGATCGTGATAGCGCGGATGTTGCCGCTGCGATCCAGGTCGAGCTGCGTATTCTCGTCCAGATCACGAGTCTCGGCGATGTCCCCGGCCTTGAACTCGATGTACAGCGTATCGGTATCGCGGAAGTATTTGATCTTCATGGCGCAAACGAAGCCTGAATCATTTCCCTCACCGGATGCTGGATTGCGCGCTCGATCCATTCCAAGCGAATCATCGCACGATCCGGGCGCCCACGGACCACCTCGAAGTATTCGGTGAACTTCACCCTACCCGCCCGCCCGTCGTCATAGGGGTGTCCTTGCCGATCCGCACGCGATAGAACATACCGCAAGAGCATCAACGTCCGGCACCCGGGGGAAGACATGGCAAAGCGCGTGGAGGGGAAGGCGGCAATCGTGGTGGGCGGCGGTCAGACTCCCGGCGAAACGATCGGCAACGGCCGGGCGACCGCCATCGTCCTCGCGAGGGAGGGCGCGCGCGTCATCGTCGCCGATCGCAGGCTCGAATCCGCCCAGGAGACCGTCGACATGATTCGCGGCGAGGGCGGTGAGGCCTGGGCCGTCGAAGCGGACGTCACCGATGAAGGCTCTGTCCGGCGACTGATCGCCGGGGGCGTGGAGCGCTTCGGCCGGCTGGACATCCTGCACAACAACGTGGGCGCGAGCCTCGCCCTGGGTGACGCCCCCGCCACGGATCTCACCGAGGAGGCGTTCGTACGCAGCTTCGACGTGAATCTGAAATCAACGTGGCTCACGTGCAAGCACGCGCTGCCCGCACTACG
Source organism: Candidatus Rokuibacteriota bacterium (assembly GCA_046712525.1). Classification (GTDB taxonomy): domain Bacteria; phylum Methylomirabilota; class Methylomirabilia; order Rokubacteriales; family CSP1-6; genus JBBDXO01. The sequence continues at coordinate 2,965 of JBKKCN010000757.1, read as the reverse complement.
GGACTCGGCGGGCTCGATCGTCAACATCTCGTCGATGGCGGCGCGGAACGCGTACCCGCTCGTCGGCTACAAGACGATGAAGGCGGCGGTGGTCGCCCTCACCGAGAATCTCGCCGCCGCGAACGCCCAGTACGGCGTGCGTGCGAACGCCATCCTGCCCGGCCTGATGAACACGCCGATGGCCATCGAGGCCCGGGTCGCAGCCGGCACGAGTCGCGAGGAGGTCATCGCCTCCCGCGACCGTCGCGTCCCGCTCCGTCGCCGGATGGGCACCGGCTGGGACGTCGCCTACGCGTCGCTCTTCCTGCACTCCGACGAGGCCGGCTTCGTCACCGGCGTAGCCCTGGCGGTGGACGGCGCAGAAGGCGTGAGCTGGGGATCGTAGGGGAGATATCGACGAGCCGAACGTTTAAGGGGATTGGAGCCCTTCGAGGCCCCATCCAGATCAATCCCGGGTGGCGTCGCTGCGTGGGCGTGAGCCGCGCGTGGATGACACCGGCGGCGTCACGCTGACCCAGCTCTGGGGCCACTACCTGCGGTAACGAGAGTATCCCCAGCCCCCGCCACCGAGAACGAACAACACCACCAGAACGATCAATATGGTTTCCATCTGTCATCACCCCCCATGCTCGCCCTCCATTCTAGGGTGAGACCGGAAGGCTGTGTAGTGGACCTTCGTCCAATGTTCGGCGGCACCGGTCACCCCGCGCGCTCCTAGCGCGCGCGCACGTCCCGGACCGAAAGTTGACCTTTGCGCGAGAAGTCGATGGACTCGCCGAGGATGCGGGCGGCCTCCCCCGGCGCGTGGAACCCGGTGGAGTTCTCCGCTTCCACGAAATCGAGATAGAACTGCGCCTTGCGCTGGAAGTCGCGCGCGCGGGCGAGCTGGGCGTCCGTGCGTCCGGCGGAGGCCGCGGCCTTGATGTCGCCGATGAGCGCGACGACCGCATCCATCGCAAGATTGCGCAGGCCGTGCGTGCGCTGCTGAATGATGTCCACGCGAGCCTTCAGCTCGTCCTCCGACCACCGGTGGCAGGTCTGGCAGGAGCGGTTGACGTTGAGCAGCGGGCTCCGCACGTGGTGGTCGCTGATCTTGAGCGCGCCCTCACGCTTGTACGGCATGTGGCAGTCCGCGCACGCGACGCCGGAGCGGGCGTGGATGCCCTGGCTCCACATCTCGAACTCCGGGTGCTGCGCCTTCAGCACGGGGGCGCCGGAGTCCTTGTGGGTCCAGTCCTTGAAGCCTTCCTTGTCGTAGTACGCCAGAATGTTCTCCACCTTCACACCGTTCGCCCACGGGTAGACGAGCCGCTTCTCCGGCCCCTTGAAGTAATACTCCACGTGGCACTGGCCGCACACGTACGCGCGCATCTCCTGGCGCGTGGCCATCGTGTTGACGTCGAAGTCCTTGACGCCCTGCGAGGCCTTCAGCGCGCGGATGCCCTCGATGAAGCCGGGGCGCGTCACGCGCAGCTGCAGCGTGTCGGGCGCATGGCAGTCGATGCACCCCACGGGATGCGTGATGAGCTTGCGCGCCTCCGCGAAGGGCATCTGGTTCATCTTCTCGAAGCCCTTGATGAGGTCGCCGCCACCGAGCTTCTTGTAGGGCACGTAGACGGAGCCGTGGCAGTGGATACACGTGCCCGGCTGTTTCGCCACCTGCTGGCGCTCGGTGAACGTCTGGTCGTCCAGCATGTAGGCGTGCCCGCGCTCCTCGCGGAAGTCCTTCGAGAAAGCATAGCCGGCCCACATCGTCTTCAGCCGCGGGTCTTCCTCGAGCTTGGACTGGGCCACGATGGAGCGCGGGTCGGCCTTGGTGGGCGTGCGCGGCATCGCCTCGCTGCCGCCGAAGCGCGTGCGCACCTGATCGACCGTCCGCTTGTAGCCGTCGTACTGGAGCGGAAAGTTCTTGCCCCAGATCGCCGAGTCCTCGGTGTCGTCCGTGAGGTCCACCACGCGGTAGAACGGGTTGCGTCCCTCGGCCTTGCGCTCCCAGATGTTGACGAGCAGCGCGACGCCGCCCGCGGCGGCTCCGGCCGCGATGACCGCGGTGACGACGACCACCACCCACGTGCGGCTGCGTCGCGGCCCTTCAGCCATGTGCCGATCCTCCTCGGGGTCGGGCGCCCGTCACGCTCAGTGCAGGTGCCCGACGGAATTGTGGCAGTGGATGCACGACAGCGCGCCGGCCGCCTTCGGCGCCGCGTCCACGGCATGCACGATGTCGGCGTGGCAGGAGCGGCACGCGGATTCGGTGATGGCGCGATTCCGCGCGTTGATGCGAATGGGCTCGTGGAAGCGCCCAGTGGTGAACGCCAACGAGTGCCAGAATCCGTTGAGAGCTTTCGTCGCGTACTTGGGCACGAGCGCATGCGGGGTATGGCAGTCGTTACAGCCCGCCACCGCGCGGTGGCTGGACGCGGCCCAGCCGTCATACTGCTCGCGCATGATGTGGCAGTTCGCGCACGCGGCGGGATCATTGGTCAGGTACGAGGCGCCGCGCGCGTACACGAACGTGTAGGCGCCGATACCGGCGGCGAGGCCCATCGTCACCGCGAGGACCACGAGCAGGATCGGAGGGCGCCGCATTGCGCGCTATATTACGCGCCCCGACCGCTCGGCTGTCGTGTTCTTCACGATGGCATCGCCGCGGATGATCGCCCGGCATGCGTGGCAGATGAGGTCCGGCGAGGGCAGCGCGCACACGACGCACCGCTCCGGCTCCGCTGCCGTCTGCGCGACGGGCGCCGCCGCGAAGCGCGCCGGCACCGCCAACACCGGACACGGCGCCAGGCGCACCACCGCTTCCGCCACGCTGCCGAGGAGCGCGGTGGAAAAGCCGGTGCGGCCGTGCGTGCCCATCACGATGAGGTCGATGTTCGCCTGCGCGGCGTACTGCACGATGCACCGGGCCGGCGAGCCTGACGCCGTCCGCGTGATGGCGTGGACGCCGGCACCTAGCCCC
>JBKKCN010000756.1:0-2943 GCA_046712525.1 Candidatus Rokuibacteriota bacterium | reverse complement strand
CGAGGTCTTCTATCCGGGCGGACGGGTGCCGCGCGTCGGCGAGCTGTTCGTGCAGCCCGCCCTTGCCGGCACGCTCAAGCGGCTCGCGGAGGGCGGCAGCGTGGCGGCGGCACGCGAGCGCTTCTATCGGGGCGACATCGCGGCAATGATCGGCGGCTTCTCCGAGCGGCTGGGCGGGCTGCTGCGCGCCTCCGATCTCGCCGGGTACCGCACGCGCATCGAGCCCCCGCTGCGCATGACGTTCGCGGGACACGAGATCCTCGGCCAGTCCGCGTGGACGCAGGGGCCGGTGCTGATGCAGGCGCTCTCCATGCTGGCCCTCCTCGACCTCCGCGCGATGGGGCACAACTCCGCCCGCTACATCCACGTGGTGGTGGAAGCGCTCAAGCTCGCGTTCGCCGATCGCGAGCGCTACTACGGCGACACGGCGCCGGTGCCGCTCGCCGAGCTCCTCTCGCCCGCGTACGCGCGCGAGCGCGCGGCGCTCATCCGGCCCCATCGTGCGGCGCCCGAAGCGCCGCCGCCCGGCGATCCCCGAGGCTACGGCGTCGCCTCGTCGCCCCCGACGGAGCGGCGCGTCGCCTCCGCGGAGGCGGCGGCCGACGGCACCACGCACATCGCGGTGATCGATCGCGACGGCAACATGATCGCGCTCACGCCGAGCGGCGGCGTGTTCCGCAAGTCGGCGTTCGCGCCCGAGCTCGGCTGTACGCTGAGCACGCGCAGCGAGATGTTCGTGCTCGAGGAGGGCCATCCGAACGCGCTGACGCCGGGCAAGCGTCCCCGCACCACGCTGATCAGCTACCTCATCGCCGAGAACGGCGTCCCGGTCATCACGGTGGGATGTCCGGGCGGCGACGACCAGGCGCAGGCGGATCTCCAGCTCGTCCTCAACGTCCTCGTCTTCGGGATGAACCCGCAGCAGGCTGTCGAGGCGCCCCGCTTCGCGACCCAGACACTCGTGAACTCGTTCTGGCCCCGCGTCTACAAGCCGGGCCAGCTCAACGTCGAGCGCGCCATCCCCGAGAGCACACGGGCGGAGCTGCGCGCGCTCGGACACCAGGTCACCGAGATCGGCGCCTGCGGCATCGGCGCGGTGGTGACCCGGCGTGATCCCGACACGGGCGTGCTCTCCGCCGGCGCCGATCCGCGCCGACCCACCTACGCGCTCTCCTGCTAGGGGACTCCCCTGAGACGGCCTCACGATGATTCCGTGGATCGATCTCGCCGGGCGCGTAATCCTGATCCCCGTCCGTCCGGGGTTTAGCAGACGGCGGACGCCCGGTCAGGGACGTCGCAGTCGGAAGGGCGGCATGTCGCGCGCGTACATGTGATTTACACGATCGCTCCGCGCGGGCGCGTCACGCTCTTTGTGAATTCCGGCAGCATGGCGTTCAGCAGAATGATCGCGACGCTGGCGCGTCATCACTATCGACGAGGGCCACCGCTTTGCCGGGGCGCTGGTACACTCACCTCGTGAGCACGCTTCACACGCTGCGCCCGGGCGACCGGGCACCCGAGTTTACGCTGCCCGCGGTCACGGGGGACGGCAACGTCTCCCTGGCCGACTATCGCGGCAAGAGAGCAGTGCTGCTCGGTCTCTTCCGGGGCCTGCACTGCCCCTTCTGCCGGCGGCAGATCTTTCAGCTCTCGGGCATGCACGACACGCTAGCCGGCATGGACATCACGACCGTGGCCGTCGTGAACACGCCGCGGCAGCGGGCCGAGCTGTACTTCCGGTACCATCCCGTGCGCCTGGTGCTGCTCGCCGACCCCGACGCGCGCACGCACCAGGCGTTTGGAGTGCCGTCCGTGGTGACGGACGATGCGTTCGCGGCGGCGCGCGTCAATCCGACGGGCGAGCTGCCGACCGCCATGCATCCCATGGAGGCGAACTCGGTCCTGAACGCCAAGGACGGCTTCGTCCTCACCCATGTGGATGAAGACGTCTTCCGGGCGCACGGGACCCAGCTCGGGGGTCACTTCCTCATCGATCGCGACGGGATCGTGCGATGGTCCACGATCGAGGCCGAGCACGGCATGGCCGATCTCGCGAGATTTCCGGCCCCGGCGGAGATCCTCACCGCTGCCCGCGGCCTGAGGCCGTGACTCAGCTGGAGCACCGCGCCCACGGACACCCACGGTCCGCCGCGAGCTGAGCCCGCCCGCTTCAGCGATTGACCAATTGCAGCGCCGCAACAAGAAAGGGTGTCCTATGAGCAAGTTGCCTGCGATCGAGAAGCGACGGTTTGACCCGCCAGACCAAAAGCTCGACTTCAAGGAGCGTGGCCGGATCAACATCATCAAGATGCATGATGGAACGGCCGGCATGCACGCGATCTTCGAACCCGGTTGGACGTGGGCTGTCGATGAGAAGCCGCTGCTCGGTCATCCCGACACGTGCCCATTGCGGCACGTCGGCTATAGCATCGGAGGCGATCTCGTGGTGCGCATGGTCGAATCCGGCGTCGAGACGCACATCCGGTCGGGTGACTTCTTCGACATTCCCCCGGGGCACGATGCGTATGTCGACGGTGCCGCGAGGGCCGAGTTGATCCTGTTCGCTGCGCCCGAACCGCCCCCGCATCCGCCCGCCGGGTGAGCGGCCGAACCCCCAGAAGAAGCTCGACGACGACGCGCGGCCCATGCTGGCTTGGCGCTCCGACGACTACGCCCACGGGCCGCACGTCAAGAACGTCTTTCCTCGCCACACCGTGTACAGCTACGGCCGCATGCAGGACGTCTGGCGGGACCGGTAGCGGCGGTGTACGCTGACGCCCCATGACCGAACGCATCGTCCTCGCCGCCTCCGTCCTCGCGCTCGTCCTCGGCATCGCCATCGCGGAACTCGCCGCCGCGCCCGCCCTCTCGCCGGGCCGTCCCGGCGGCGTGCTGAAAGTATTGACGCGGGAAGATCTGACGCAGGGCTTCCTGATCCACGAG
>JBKKCN010000755.1:0-7554 GCA_046712525.1 Candidatus Rokuibacteriota bacterium | reverse complement strand
GGACGTGACGAACTACGTGATGTGGGAGCTGGGGCAGCCGTTGCACGCCTTCGACTTCCGCAGCGTCACCGACGCCACCGTGATCGTCCGCCGCGCCAAGCCCGGTGAGCGCCTCAAGACCCTCGACGGGCAGGACCGGGCGCTGGCGCCCGACATGCTGCTCATCGCCGATCCGCGGCGCGGCATCGGCCTCGCGGGAGTCATGGGCGGCGAGAACACGGAAGTGTCGGCGTCCACCACGCGCGTGCTGCTCGAGAGCGCGTACTTCCACCCCGCCTCCATCCGCCGCACGTCGCGCGCGCTCAGCCTGCCGTCCGATGCGGCCTACCGCTTCGAGCGCGGCGCCGACATCGAGGGGCTGCTGGACGCGAGCGCGCGTGCCGCGCAGCTCATCGCGGAGACGGCGGGTGGCCTCGTCGCCCCCGGCGTGGTCGACGTCTATCCGACCCCCCGCCCACGGCCACGCGTGACTCTGCGCATGGCGCGCGTGCAGCGGCTCATCGGCGCGGCGCCCTCCGCGCAGGAGGCCCGGCGCATCCTCGACGGGCTCGGTCTGGCCACGCGTGACAAGGGCGGCGATCTCGAGGTGGAGGTGCCGAGCTTTCGCCGCGACATCACGATGGAGGACGACCTCGTGGAAGAGGTGGTCCGCGTGTGGGGCTACGAGCGCATCCCGTCCACGCTCCCCGGCGGCGCCATCAGCCTCACCCGCGTCCCGCCCGGGCTGCGCCAGGCACAGACCGCGCGCCGCGCGCTCGTGGGCGCCGGCCTCGTGGAGGCGATCACGTATGTATTCAGCGATCCGGCGCGCGCGCTGCCGCTGCGCTCGGCTCACGACAAGCAGCCGCTGGAGCTGATGAACCCGCTCAGCCAGGACGCCTCGCTGCTCCGCCAGCACCCGCTCGAAGGTCTGCTGGGTGTGGTCGCCACCAACGTGCGCCGCCAGCAGCCGAACGTGCGGGTGTTCGAGGTCAGCCAGACGTACACTCGCGCGGAGAGTGGCACGGAGGAGCCGCGCTGGGTGGCCGTCGCGCTGGCCGGCGCGCGCCGCGATACCTCGTGGCACGGCGGCGACGAGCCCGTCGACGTGTACGACGCCAAGGGCCTCGCCGAGCACGTGCTGCGCGTCTTCGGCGTCGAAGGCGAGCCGCGCGCGGGACGCCTCGGCGGCTTCGAGCCCGACGTGCACGGGGCGCTGGTGGCGGGAGGCGCGATCCTGGCGGAGTTCGGAGAGGTGGCGCAGGCGGTGCGCGAGCGCTTCGGGATCGACGCCCCGGTGTACGGCGCCGTCATCTCGCTGGACGCGCTCGCCCGGGTGGCGCCGCCCGTGGTGCGTTACGAGCCGTTGCCGCGCTTTCCGTCCGTGCAGCGGGACATGGCGTTCGTCATCGACGATCCCGGGCTGCCGGCCGCCGACGTCGAGCGCGCCATCGCGGAGGAGGCGGGCCCGCTGCTGCGTACGGTGAGCGTCTTTGACGTCTTTCGGTTCCCCGACGGCCGGCGCAGCGTGGCGTGGCGGCTCACGTTCCAGGCGGCCGACCGCACGCTGACCGACGACGAGGTCAACATGATCCACGCGCGCGTGGCGGCGCGGGTGGGCTCGCAGTTCCACATCACGTTGCGGGGGGGTGGAAGCTGATGGCGGACGGTGTGCTCGAGCGGCTGACGCAGCTGGAGGCAGCGGTGCGGCGGGCGGGGGAGACGATGGCGAAGCTGCGGGACGAGAACGAGCGCCTGAAGCGTGACGCACGGCGATTGGAGGACGAGCGTAAGCAGGTGCTCACGCAGGTGGACGGGATTCTCAAGGACATCGCCAAGCTCGACCTGGAGCAGGCGCCGTAATGGCGGAGGCCGGGCGCGTCGAGCTGACGCTGCTGGGCCAGACGCTGACGGTGCGGACCGAGGCCGCGCCCGAGCACATCCGTGCCCTCGCCGCCTACCTCGAGGACCGCGTGGGCGCCCTGCGTAAATCGGGCGTGCGCGATCCCCTGGCCGCGCTCACCCTGGCCGCTCTCGACATCACCGATGAGCTCTTCCGGATGCGCGAAGATCACAGCATCGACGAGAGCGACGTCGGAACCCGTCTCGGCGCGCTCGTCACCCTGCTCGACCAGCAGATGGGGGGCCTCGAAGGGCCCCCCAAGCGATCGACTTAGATGGGTGCCTCGACGGCCCCCAATCCCCCAACGCTCGGCAGCGCCCCGGCGAAAGCCGTGGCGCTCCTCGATACGGTCCGCTAGCTTTCTCGCTTGACGGGGTGACGGGACGGCGGTATTTGTCTTGTGTCCCTGCGCTGTTGGTGATGCCGGCGGGAAGTTTCAACCTCGTTTACATAAACGGGTGCTAAACCGGTAGAGCGGTGTGCAAGCCCCTCTTGAAGGGGAAGCCTGAAGCTCTCCAAAATCGGCGCCCACCTGGTGATACCAGGTTCGAAACCCCACGGCACACGGCAGAGGCGGGGACCTACCCCCTCCCGCGCGTCCGCCATCATTGACTCTGCCCGCTCGGCACCCCTATACTCGTCAAATCTGACGCGTATTTCCCGAACACTTGAAAATTTACTCCTGACATAAGAGAGCGATGATGCAAGGCATGCCCATTCTCGACGCCGTGATCGCGGTAGTCGCCCTCCTCGTCGGCTTCCTCCTCCATAAATCGATCGCCGACCGCAAGATTGGCGAGGCGTCCGTTGCCGCCAAGCGTATCGTCGACACCGCCCAGCGTGACGCGGACGCGCTCCATCGCAACAAGGAGCTGGAAGGCAAGGAAGCCGCCCTCAAGCTGCGGACGGAGTTCGAAAGCGAGGTGCGTCGGCGCGAGCGCGAGATGCAGCAGATGGAGCAGCGCGTGCTCGCCAAAGAAGAAGAGCTGGCGCGCAAGCTGGACCAGATGGAACGCAAGCTCAACGAGTACACCGACAAGGAGCGGGGCCTCGGCACGCGGGAGAAGGTGATCCTCGACAAGGAAAACCGCCTCTCCGTCTCGATGGAAGAGCAGCGGCGCAAGCTGGAGTCCATCGCAGGTCTCACCGCGGAGGGAGCCAAGCGCCAGCTCTTCGGCCAGATGGAAGAGGAAGCACGCCGCGAAGCCGCGCTGCTCGGCATGCGGCTGGACGAAGAGGCGCGCGAAACCGCCCAGGTCAGGGCACGCGAAGTGCTGGCCACCACGATCCAGCGGCTGGCGCCCGATTACACGGTGGAGACGGCGGTGTCCGTGGTCGACCTGCCCTCGGACGACATGAAGGGCCGCATCATCGGGCGCGAGGGGCGGAACATCCGCGCCCTCGAGCTGCACACCGGGGTCGACCTCATCGTCGACGACACGCCGGAAGCCGTCCTCGTCTCCGCCTACGATCCCTACCGCCGCGAGATCGCCTGCCGCGCGCTGCGGCTTTTGGTAGCGGACGGCCGCATCCATCCCGCGCGCATCGAGGAAGTGGTCGAGAAAGTCAAAAAGGAGATGGAGCAGCACCTCCGGGAAGAAGGCGAGAAAGCGTGTTTTGAAGTTGGAGTGCATGGACTACATCCGGAGTTGGTGAAACTCGTGGGCCGCATGAAGTTCCGGACGTCCTACGGGCAGAACTGCCTTCAACACTCCAAGGAAGTGGCGTGGCTGGCGGGTATGATGGCCGCCGAGATCAAGGCGGACGTCAAGCTCGCCAAGCGCATGGGCCTGCTGCACGACATCGGCAAGGCGCTCACGCACGAGCAGGAAGGCAGCCACCCCGAGCTGTCGCTCCAGGTGCTGACCAAGTACAACGAGTCGCCCGAGGTGATCAACGCCGCCCTCGCCGGCCACGAGAACGTGGCGCCGCTCACCATCGAGGCGGTGCTGACAGAGGCGGCGGACGGCATCAGCGCCGCGCGCCCGGGCGCCCGCCGCGACGTGCTCGAGTCCTACATCCGGCGCCTCGCGAAGCTGGAGGAGATCGCGCTGTCGTACAAGGGCGTCGACATGTGTTACGCCATCCAGGCGGGCCGCGAGCTGCGCGTCATGACCAAGGCGGACGTCGTCAGCGATCTCGACGCGCACCAGCTTGCCAAGGACATCTCCAAGCGCATCGAGGCCGAAATGCAGTACCCCGGCCACATCAAGGTCGTCGTCATCCGCGAGACGCGCGCGGTGGAAGTGGCGAAGTAGAAAGGCACTGATGAACATCCTGATGGTCGGCGACGTCTTCGGCGAGCCGGGACGCGCCGCGATCGGCAAGCTGCTGCCCCGGCTGCGCCAGGAGCACGCCATCGACCTCGCCGTGGTCAACGTCGAGAACGCGGCGGGTGGCTTCGGGGTCACCCCGTCGATGGCCAAGCAGTTCCTGGACCAGGGCGCCGACGTCATGACCTCCGGCAACCACATCTGGGACAAGAAAGAGATCATCGAGTACATCACGCGTGAAAATCTGTTGCTGCGGCCCGCCAACTTTCCGTCCGGCACGCCGGGCTCGGGCTTCATCACCGTGAAGGCGGGGCCGCACCGCGTGGCCGTCCTCAACATGATGGGCCGCGTCTTCATGGCGCCCATCGACTGTCCCTTCCGCAAGGCGGACGAGATCCTCCCCGAGCTGCGCAAGGACACCCCGATCATCCTCGTGGATTTCCACTGCGAGGCCACGAGCGAGTCCCAGGCGATGGGCTGGTATCTCGACGGCCGCGTGAGCGCGGTGGTGGGCACGCACCGCCACGTGCAGACGGCGGATGAGCGCGTGCTGCCGCAGGGCACCGCCTACATTACCGACCTCGGCATGACGGGACCGACGGACGGCGTCATCGGCGTCAACCGCGACATGATCATCCAGCGCTTCCTCTCGCAGATGCCGGCGCGCTTCGAGCCCGCCACGGGGCCCGCTGCCCTCCACGGCGTCGTCATCGTGGTGGACCCGGACACCGGGCGCGCCTCGGACATTCGCCGTCTCCGCATTCCGGCTTGATCCTCGACGGAAAGGTCGTCTCCGAAAAAGTCCTCGAGGAAGTGCGGGCCGGAGTGTCCCGGCTCAAGAGCGCCCGGGGCATTACCCCGATGCTCGCCGTCGTCCTCATCGGCGACTTCGCGCCCTCGAAGATCTACGTCGCCAACAAGAAGAAGGCCGCCGACGCCGTCGGCATCGGTTCCCAGGATCACGTCCACCCTGAGGGCATGACGCAGGACAAGCTCGTCGCGCTGCTGCGGGCCATCAGCGCTGATCCCGCCGTCCACGGCATCCTCCTGCAGCTGCCGCTCCCCGCCGGCTTCGACGAGGACGCGGCCATCCGCGCCATCGACCCCGACAAGGACGCGGACGGGCTGCATCCCTTCAACCTCGGCCAATTGCTCGCGGGCGCGCCCACCGTGGTGCCGTGCACGCCGGCGGGATGCATGGAGCTGCTGGACCACTACGGCGCGGATCTGAAAGGGGCGGAAGCCGTCGTCATCGGCCGCTCGCGCCTCGTGGGCAGGCCGCTCGCCCAGCTCCTCCTCATGCGCCACGCCACCGTGACGATGTGCCACACGCGTACGCGCGACCTCGCCGAGCACACCCGCCGCGCCGACATCGTCTGCGTGGCCGCCGGGCATACGAACACGCTCACGGGCGACATGGTGAAAGACGGGGCCTGGGTCATCGACGTCGGCATCAATCGCCTGCCCAACGGCAAGGTCGTCGGCGACGTCGACTTCGACTCGGTCAGCAAGCGCGCCCACGCCATCACCCCCGTCCCCGGCGGCGTGGGCAGAATGACCGTCGCCATGCTTCTCAAGAACACGCTCGCCCTCGCCGAGCGCGCGGCGGCGCGCACGCCATGACCGAGCGGGCGGTGTTGACGGTCTCCGAGCTCGCCGCGCAGATGGCGGCCATGGTGGAGGAGCGGTTTCCCGCGGTGTGGGTGGAAGGGGAGATCTCGAACTTCAAGGTCTATCAATCCGGGCATGCGTACTTCACCCTCAAGGACGACTCGGCGCAGATGCGGTGCGTGCTGTTCAGGAATCGGGCGCGGCGCATCCGCTTCACGCCCGGGGACGGGCTGCACGTGCTCGCCTTCGGCTCCATCGAGGTGTACGCGCAGCGGGGCGAGTATTCGCTGGTGATCGAGCTGCTGGAGCCGCGCGGGCTGGGCGCCCTGCAGCTGGCGTTCGAGCAGCTCAAGGAGCGGCTGGCGGGCGAGGGGCTGTTCGACGCCGCGCGCAAGCGGTCGCTGCCGCGGTTTCCGCGCAAGATCGGCATCGTGACCTCGCCGAGCGGTGCTGCCATGAGCGACTTGCTGCGCGTGATCGGCCGGCGCTTCGGGGAGATCCACATCGTGATCGCGGCCGCCAAGGTGCAGGGCGAGGGCGCGGCCCAGGAGGTGGCGCAGGGCGTGCGTGACCTCAACGCGCTCGGCGACGTGGACGTGATCATCGTCGGCCGCGGCGGCGGCTCGCTGGAAGACCTGTGGGCGTTCAACGACGAGATGCTGGCGCGTACCATCGCGGCCTCCAAGGTGCCCGTGATCTCCGCCGTCGGTCACGAGGTGGACTTCACCATCGCCGACTTCGTCGCCGACCTGCGCGCCCCCACGCCGTCAGCCGCCGCCGAGCTGGTGGTGCGCGAGAAGCAGGCGGTGGCGGAGAGCGTGGCCGACCTCACCCGGCGCCTGCGGGTGGCCGCCGCGCGCGCGCTCGTGCGCCAGCGCGATCGTCTGCTCACCATGCAGCGGCGCCGCGTGCTCACCGACCCCGCGCGGCCCCTGCGCGACCTGGAGCGGCGTCTCGACGACGCGCGGGCTCGCCTGCGCCGCGCCATGACGGGAGCGATGCGGCATGCCGCCCACCGCTTCGCGCTGTCCACGCAGGGGTTGCGCAACCAGAGCCCGGTGCTGCGCACGCTCGAGAACCGCCGTCAGCTCACGAATCTACACGATAAGCTCAGCCGCGGCGCCGCCCGCGAGATGGACCGCTCCCGTCACCGTTTGCGGGTGGCCGTGGGCCGTCTGGATTCGCTGTCGCCCCTCGCCGTGCTGGCGCGCGGGTACAGCCTCACGCGCACGCCCGACGGCACGGTGGTGCGTAGCGCGCGGCAGGTGCGCGTGGGCGACGACGTGAGCGTGCTGCTGCACGAGGGGAGCCTCGACTGTCGCGTGACGGCGACGAAGGAGCGGGATGAGCGACCTCAAATTTGAAGACTGTCTCACCCGCCTCGAGCAGATCGTGGGCTCGCTGGAGGCGGGCAATCTGCCCCTGGAGGATTCGCTGAAGGTGTTCGAGGAGGGGATCCAGCTCGCCCGCCACTGCGCCAAGTATCTCGACGAGGCCGAGCGCCGGATCGAGCTGCTCGCCAAGGACGACACGGGCGCCGCCACCACGCGGCCCTTCGACTGGAAGGCGGACGACGAGGCGTGAGCTTCGATCACAAGACCTATCTGGACACCCGCCGTACCCTCGTCGACGCCGCCCTCGACACCGTGCTCCCGCCGGAGTCGGCGCCCCCCACCTCGGTGCACCGCTCCATGCGTTACAGCGTGCTCGCGCCCGGCAAGCGGCTGCGCCCGATCCTCGTCATCGCAGGCGCGGAAGCGGTGGGCGGGGACGCCGACACGGTCATGG
>JBKKCN010000754.1:0-9606 GCA_046712525.1 Candidatus Rokuibacteriota bacterium | reverse complement strand
AGCGTGACGTACCGGCGAATGCTCGAGGGGGCCCGGAGCCGCAAGGACGACGGTAGCCACGCTGCGGTCCTCGACGCGGTGGGGTGCGGGCGCTATGCTGTAGGCATTCGACGGTCGATTTCGACTGAAAGGCAGGAGCCTATGAAAAAGCTCATGTCGGCTTCGCTGATCGCCACGGCGCTGCTTCTGATTGCCGCAGCGCCCGGCGATGCCAGGGAGGGCCGCGGGGGCGACCGCTCGCGCGGCGGCAGTGGCCACGGGAATTGGCGTGGCGGCGGTGGCCACAGTCACTGGCGTGGCGGCCACGCCGGCTGGCGCGGCCATCACCACGGCTTCCGGCCGCACTTTTTCGTCGGAGTCGGCCCCTGGTGGGGACCTGGTCCCTACTGGTATTACCCGCCCTATCCGTACTACGTCTACTCGGCGCCACCGGTCATCGTGCAGCAGCAGCCGCCCGTCTACGTGGAGCAGTCGGCGCCACCGCCCCCGCCGGTGCCGCAGTACTGGTATTACTGCACGAGCGCCCAGGCGTATTACCCGACGGCTCCGAGCTGTCCCGAGGAGTGGGTGAAAGTTCCGGCGAGGACCGAATGAAGGCAGCTCTGCTCATCGGACCTGCGGCGCTCTTGCTCTCCGCGTGCGCCAGTATTCCCACGGGTCCAAACGTGATGGTGCTGCCGGGCAGCGGCAAGGGCTTTGACCAGTTCCAGGCCGACGACGCCGCCTGCCGCCAGTGGGCGGCCCGACAGATCGGTACGACGCCAGAGCGAGCGGCAACGCAGAGCACGGTGAGTGGAGCAGCCATCGGAACGGCCGCGGGCGCGGCAGTGGGCGCGGCGGTCGGCGCCGCTGCCGGGAGCCCGGCCACCGGCGCTGCCGTGGGAGCGGGAGTGGGCCTCGCAAGCGGCGCCGCGGTCGGCGCCGGCTACGCCGGATCGGCGCACCTCACGGTGCAGCAGCGTTACGACATGAGCTACATGCAGTGCATGTACGCCAAGGGCAACCAGATCCCCGTCCGCGCTGCGACGCCCAGGTACAAGGCGCCTCCCGTACCTCCCGCGCAGGTTCCCCCCGGCGTTCCGCCGCCGCCGCGAGGGACGCCACCTCCGCCACCACCTGCGGCCGGAACATCGCCGCCCCCGCCACCGCCGGGCGCACCGCCGCCTCCACCCCCCGCGCGTTAGCGCCCCGGCGCCTTGACCGCCGCGAGGGGCGGGTGTCCACTGAGATCACCCGATGTCGTGAGCCGCCGGAGGTTCCATGACGAACAAGATCCGCATCAACACCGCAAATCCGCAGGAGCTCCTCGAGATTCCAGGCATCGATAAGACGCAGGCCGAAGCGATCGTTCGCTTTCGCTCGGAGCACGGGCCCATCAAGGACGCCTCCCAGCTCGCGTCCATCCTCGGCAACCGTCCCGTCGAGTCGCTCACGCCGCGTCTCGATTTTTCGCCGTCCAACGACACGGCCGCCGAAGCCCCAGGGGCTTGAGTGAGGTAGCTACTCCCGCTGCAAGCGGAGAACGGCCATCGAGCGCGCTTCGAGCTCGAACGTCTCGCCGCCCTGCATCGGCTTGCCGCTCGAGAGACCCGTCGCCTCCCGCGTGTCGACGACGGTCTCCCAACGCCCGTCGCTCTGCGTCGGCAGCGTGAACCCCATCGGCTCGTGGTGGGCGTTGAGCAAGACCAGGAACGTGTCGTCGACGATGCGGCCGCCCTCCGCGTCGAGCTCGGCGATGGCGTCGCCGGCCAGGCGCAGTCCGAGGCACCGCGTGATCGGATTTGTCCAATCGTCCGGCGTCATTTCGCCGCCATCGCAGCGGAACCACGTGAGGTCCTTGACCTCTGAGCCGCGGATGGGGCGGCCGAAGAAGAACTTGCGGCGGCGGAAGACCGGATGGCTCTGGCGCAGCTCGATGAGCAAGCGCGTGAAGGCGAGAAGATCGGTGCGGCGCTTGTCCAGCTCCCAGTCGAGCCAGGAGATCTCGTTGTCCTGGCAGTAGGCGTTGTTGTTGCCGGACTGCGTGCGGCCGATCTCGTCACCGCCGCACACCATGGGCACGCCTTGCGCGAGCAGGAGCGTAGTGAGGAAATTCCGCTTCTGCCGCTCGCGCAGCTCCACGATCTTGACGTCGTCGGTGGGGCCTTCCACGCCGTGATTCCAGGACAGGTTGTGATCGTGACCGTCGCGGTTGTCCTCGCCGTTGGCCTCGTTGTGCTTGTCGTTGTACGACACGAGATCGTGCAGGGTGAACCCGTCGTGAGCGGTGACGAAGTTGATCGACGCGTAGGGGCGGCGGCCACCGTGGCCGTACAGATCGCTCGAGCCCGTCAACCGGTGGCCCATCGGCCCCGCCTGGCTCTCGTCGCCCTTCCAGTACGCGCGCACGGTGTCGCGGTACATCCCGTTCCACTCCGCCCACAACACGGGGAAGTTGCCCACCTGGTAGCCGCCTTCGCCGAGGTCCCAGGGCTCGGCGATGAGCTTGACGCGCGAGATGACGGGATCCTGGTGGACGATGTCGAAGAACGCACCCAGCCGGTCCACATCGTTCAGCTCGCGCGCGAGGGCGGAGGCAAGGTCGAAGCGGAAGCCGTCGACGTGCATCTCCTGGATCCAGTAGCGCAGGCTGTCCATGATGAGCTGCAGCGTGCGCGGGTGCGTCATGTTCAGCGTGTTGCCGCACCCGGTGTAGTCCATGTAGTAGCGGCGGTCGTCGGGGTTGAGCCGGTAGTAGGCCGCGTTGTCGATGCCGCGGAAGCAGAAAGTCGGCCCCAGCTGGTTGCCCTCCGCGGTGTGGTTGTACACGACGTCGAGGATCACCTCGATGCCGGCCTCGTGCAGCGTCTTCACCATGGTCTTGAACTCGTTGACCTGCCCACCCGAGTGGATGTTCCGCGCGTAGCGGAAATCGGGGGCGAAGAAGCCGATCGAGTTGTAGCCCCAGTAGTTGCTGAGGCCCTTTTCCTTCAGGTACCGATCGGAGACGAACTGGTGCACCGGCATCAGCTCGACGGCCGTGACTCCCAGCTTCTTCAGGTGCTCCACGGCAGCCGGGGACGTCAACCCTGCGTACGTCCCCCGCAGCTCTTCGGGCACTTCCGGATGCCGCTGCGTGAACCCTTTGACGTGCACCTCGTAGATGATCGTCTCGTTCCACGGCCGGCGTAGCGGCTGGTCGTTGCCCCAGGTGAACGAGGTGTCGACGACGATGGCCTTCGGCATGTTCTCCGCGCTGTCGCGGCCGTCGGCCTTCAGGTCCGCCTCCGGATTGCCGAGCTCGTACGAGAAGAGCGCGTCGTCCCAGGTGATGGTGCCGTCGATCGCCCGCGCGTAGGGGTCGAGGAGCAGCTTGCTGGGATTGAAGCGATGCCCCTGGGCCGGTTCCCACGGCCCGTGCACGCGATAGCCGTAGCGCTGGCCTGGCCGCACGTCGGGCAGGTACGCGTGCCAGACCTGGTCGGTCGTCTCCGGCATGACGATGCGCGCGGTCTCGGCGGAGCCCTCCGGGCCGAACAAGCAGAGCTCCACGCGGGTCGCGTTCTCGGAGAAGAGGGCGAAGTTGACGCCGGAGCCGTCCCACGTCGCTCCGAGGGGATAGGGTTGGCCGGGCCGCCTACGGATTTTGTCCATCACCTTTTACTACAAGCGAACTCGATGCCAACGGACATGGGGGGCCTCGAACGGGCCCCCCAAGCGATTGACCTACATGGGGGCCTCGACGGCCCCCAAGCCCCCGACGCTCGGCAGCGCCCCGGCAAAAGCCGTGGCGCTCCTCGACATCAATCCAGCCGTGGCGCTCCTCGACGTCAATTCAGGCGGCCGCGGAGGGAGTGGAGGGCTTTCGCGAGGGGGACGTCGCGGGGCGCGAACTTCACGGCGGCCTCGAACTCCCGTAGCGCCTCCCACCAGCGGTTGCGCTTCATGTGGATGCGCGCCAGGTTCATGTGCGGGAACTGCCGCGGCTCGTAGCGCCGGGCGTGCTTGGCCTTCTCCAGCCATTCCACCGCCTCGTCGAGCTTGCCCTGCTGCATGAGGTAGACGCCGATGTCGTTGTACGGGTTGCCGAAGTCGGGGTCGATCTCGATCGCCCGCAGGCACTCCTGGGTCGCCTCCTCGAGCTTTCCCTGGAAGCTGAAGGTCCAACCCAGGAACGTGTGCGCCTCCGCGGTGGGACAGGTGTCGATCGACTCGCGGTACATCTCGACGGCGCGCTCGAGCTCGCCCGCCATCTGGTGGCGGTACGCCTCGCGCCACAGGTCGGTGGCGCGCTCCAGGTCTCCCGAGCTCACAGCACGGGTCGGCGGCCCGCCCACGGATGGGCCGCCTCGAACGCCGCCGCCACCCGTAGCACGGTGGCGTCGGCGTGACGGCGGCCCACGATCTGCAGCCCCACGGGCAGGCCGTCGGCCGTCCAGCCGCAGGGGATGGAGATCGCGGGCTGTCCCGTGATGGCGAAGGGAAACGTGAAGGGAAACCACGCCACGGGCGAGGTCACGTCGCGGCCCGCGATGCGCGTGGGGTACTGCGTGCCGATGGAGAAGGGCGCCACCGCCGTCACCGGTGTGAGCAGCACGTCGTAGCGCTCGAAGAAGCGCTGCACGGTGAGCCACAGCTGCGTGCGCTGCTGCTGCGCGCGCTCGAACGCCACGGCCTCCACGCCGGTGCTGCGCTCGATCCGCTCCACGAGGATGGGATCCATCTCCGCGCGCCACTGCGGCAGCATCGCGCCCAGGTTGGCCGCGCGCATGGGCGCCACGAGATCCATGAAGAGGGGCTCGGCGTCGTCGAAGCCCGGTTGCGCCTCGTCCACCGTACAGCCGAGCGCCTCGAACCGCCGCGCCGCCGCCGTACACACGGTCCGGATCTCCGGATCCACCGGCGCATAGCCGAGATCGGGCGTCCACGCCACCCGCAGGCCGGCGATCGCGCCGTGGGCGGCGTGGGCGAAATCGTGACCGGGTTCGGGTAGCGACATGGGATCGCGATCGTCGGGGCCCGCGAGCACGCTCAGCAGCAGGGCGGCATCGCGCACGGTGCGCGCCATCGGCCCCACCACGGAGAAAGACGTCCACCCGTTCTTCGTCGGATACCGCGCCACGCGGCCCAGGCTGGGCTTGAGCCCTACGACCCCGCAGCACGCGGCCGGCACGCGGATCGATCCCGCGAGGTCGCTGCCCTCGGCGAGCGGCCCTAGGCCGGCGGCGAGGGCCGCCGCCGCGCCGCCGCTGGACCCGCCGGCGATCCGCTCGAGATTCCACGGATTGCGCGTGACGCCGAAGACGCGGTTGTCGGTGACGCCCTTGCACCCGAACTCCGGCGTGTTGGTCTTGCCGATGAGGACGGCGCCGGCGCGACGGGCGCGCTCGACGACCACCGCGTCCTCCTTCGGCACGTGGTGCTCGAAGGCACGCGAGCCGTACGTGGTGCGGATGCCTGCGGTGTCGGTGAGGTCCTTGAACGAGATCGGCACGCCGTGCAAGGGACCGAGCGGCTCACCGCGCGTGACCGCGGTTTCCGCCTGCCGTGCCTGCGCGAGCGCCGACTCCGCGGCCACGGTGACGTAGGCGTTGATCTTCGGATTGACGCGCGCGATGCGGTCGAGCACGGCGGCCGTGACCTCCACCGGCGAGACCTCGCCCACGCGAATGGCGGCGGCGAGATCCACGGCGGTCATCCAGCACAGATCGTCAGCGCGCATGTGAGCCTCCCGGCGCCGGCGTGGAGTCGGCGGGCGCGATGTCGCCCATGTCGGAATCCAGCTGGAGCGTGTCCGCGATCTTCGTGTAGCTGGAAAACATCTGCGTGACGCCCACGATCTCCCGCACGCCCGCGTCGGTCACGCCGAGGCGGCGCATCTGCCCCAGGTGAAAGCCGGCGCCGGAGGCCGAGCGCGAGGTCACGGACACCGCGAAGGCGAGCGCTTCCTTGAGGCGGCGCGGCAGGCGCTGATCGTCGAAGGCACGCTTGACGGCCGCCCACACGTCGCCCGCGTACGCCGGATCGCCGCCGAGCACGCGAAAGGCGGCCGGTACCTCACCGCCGTAGAAGGCCCGGAGGTCCGCGAAGAGGGCGGCCACATCGGCCGCGCCCTCATCCACGGCGGGCAGCGCACCCACAGGCAGGCCGTCCGCCACGACGTTGAGCGCGTTCGTCATTCCCACCACGAAGGCAGCCTCGTACCAGACTGCATCACCGGTCATCCCCTGCAGCTTCCCGGCTGCAGTGTGCGCCTGCACTCAGTACTGGCAGGCGTTGACCCCGCTCACCACCGCGGCCACCATCTCCTTCTCGCCGCGCGTGAACTCGCCGCCGGCCATCGCCCGCTTCATCGCGCGCCCGTGCGGCCCGCCGAACTCGGGGTCCCACGCCATCACGCGGCTCATGGCGGGCGGCTCCTTGAAGTCGTGCTTGAACCACGCCTTGGACAGCTCGAAGAGCTTGCGCGCGGGCTCGGGATACTCGGACGCGTCGCGCAGTCTGACGGTCGGCATGTGCTAGGTGCCCTCGCTTTCCGCCTTCTGCCGCTCGAGCACCTTGGCGGTGGCGCGGCCGCGCGTGGGATCCGGGTCCTTGACGATGCCGTACGCTTCGCGCCCCTCGTGGCCCTCCGGCAGATACTCGGTGATGGGCGTGCCGTCCGCCGTCACGAAGAGCAGGCAGTGACAGTACTTGTAGTTCTGCATCTCGTCGCAGGCGCACACCCAGCGGCGCAGCTTCGCTTCCGCCTGGGGATCGGGGTAGAAGACGCACGGACAGAGGGGGCGGCCCACCTCTTCAATGTGCCTGGCGAGGCCCTCGACGACCGTCTGCGTCACGGACACATCGGGATGCAGCGAGGTGCCCGACTTCGCGGCGTACTTGCGCGCGTACGCCCACATCTTGTCGATGTTCGGCTGGGACGGCCTGGACGGCTCCGACGCGTCGGTCACGTCAGCCTCCTGACTGCTCCGCGATGGTGGCGTCGATCATCTTCGGGTTGAACCCGGTGATCTTCTTGTCGCCGATGATCAGCACCGGCAGCGACATCAGGCCGGTCGCCATCAGCTCTTCGCGCGCCCCCGGGTCCTTGCCGATGTTGCGTTCGGTGAACGGGATGCCTTTTTGCGACAGATACTCTGTCGCCTTGTGGCAGCCCCCTCAGCCGACGTTGGTATAGACGGTGATCTTGGGTGTGGACATTCGAGCGGGTCCCCTTTCTTCGGTCATCATACTGTATTGGATGGCGGCGGATGCCGAGGGGCTTCAGGCCGTGTGCACGACCGTATGGTAGGCTACGCGGCCGGCATGAAGATCACCGACGTGCGGACGATATCCGTGGAGTGGCCGCTGCCCCGGCCCGTCTACGACGCCAACTACGTGATGGCCACCAAGCCCGCGCTCCTGGTGGAGATCGAGACAAGTGACGGGCTGGTCGGGCTGGGGGAGGCGGCCCACTTCGGCGGGCCGCTCGTGTCCACCCGCACCGTCATCGAGCAGGAGCTGCGCGCACATCTCGTCGGCGAGGACCCGCGCGACATCGAGCGGCTGTGGGAGACGATGCATCAGCGCGCCTACAAGCACGCGCGCGGCGGGCTGCTGGTGGCAGCCATCAGCGGCATCGACATCGCGCTCTGGGATCTGCGCGGCAAGCTCGCCGGCATGCCGGTGTGGCGGCTGCTCGGCGGCTACCGCAGGCGCGTGCCCGCGTACGCGACGGGTGGGTTCTACGCGGAGGGCAAAGGGCGCGCGGAGCTGGCGG
This sequence comes from Candidatus Rokuibacteriota bacterium, assembly GCA_046712525.1. GTDB lineage: Bacteria > Methylomirabilota > Methylomirabilia > Rokubacteriales > CSP1-6 > JBBDXO01. Next base: position 1,865 of record JBKKCN010000754.1, on the reverse strand, counting down.
CGGAGATGCGCGCGTATATTAAGCACGGCTTTCGAGCCGTGAAGATGAAGGTCGGGCGCAACAGCGACGTGGAAGGCAGCCCCCTGCGCGCGATGGAGCACCGAGGTGTGTGTGAGGTCTCGCTCGCGGAAGACCTCGCGCGCGTGCGCGCGGTGCGGGAGGCGATCGGGCCCGACGTCCGGCTCATGATCGACGCCAACGGCGCGTGGGATGTGCCGACGGCGGTGCGCGCCGGCCGCGCGCTGGAGCCGCTCGACGTGTACTGGTTCGAGGAGCCGGTCAGCCCCGACGACGTCGCGGGCAGCGCGGTGGTGGCGGACAAGGTCGCGATTCCGATCGCCGGCTACGAGACGTGCAGCTACGGCCGACACGCCTTTCGTGATTACATCGCGGCGCGCGCCATCCACTTCGTGCAGCCCGACGTGGCGTGGGCGGGCGGATTATCCGAGACGCTGAAGATCGCCCACCTCGCGCAGGCGTCGAACCTGCCCGTGGCGCCACACATCCACGGGTCCGCGGTGGCGGTGGCGGCCGCCGTCCACCTGCTCGGGGCGCTGCCCAACGGCAGCATGGCGGAGATGGTCTTCCCGGCGCATCCCCTCATGGCGGAGCTCGCTCGGGAGCCCCTCGTGGTGGGTGCCGATGGCCACCTCGAGCTCAGCGAGCGGCCGGGGCTCGGCATCGAGCTGGATCCTCGCATCGTCGCGAAATACCGCGTGGACTGATCCGGCGGCATCAATCGTGCTATGAAGGAACTGCGCTATGCGGAGTCGGAGCCACGTCCCCATCGAGGCCGCCCGCTACCGGGAGGCGGAGCGCGACTTCGAATCGCTTTTCGACATTGTCGATCTCGACACCGTCCTCCGCGCGCGCCCGCACTTCGTCCACCCCTTCGAGCGCGTGCTCGCGCAAGCCCTGACGACGGCGTACGCACCGGGGCCGGCGGCCGCGGGCGCCCGACGCTTCCTGCAACGCGTGCTGTACCGGGTGAACCGCCTCAAGCTGTTCTGGTACGACGACCTGCGCCACTACAGCAACGAACGCTCGGCGTATCTGCGCTCCGTGCGCGATCGCATCGAGGACGTGTGGCAGCGCTGGGAGCTGGCGCAGCTCGACGTGGCCTCGCTCCGAACCGCCGCCGTGCCGGCGGCGCTGCACGCCCGGGCGGCGGACGATCTCGATCCGCCTGCCTCCGAGGGCGGTCGTTATTTCCGCGATCACGCGGGCGTCACCGGGTACCGGCGGCTGATCGAGATCGCCTCGCTGGATGGGCTCGTGGAAGCGAGCCAGCTCTCGCGCACGCTGGGCGGCGTGGCCAACGACGTCCACGCCATGCTCACGCGCGTGCTCGTGGAGGAGTACGGCGGCGGCCGGCTCGCCCGCAAGCATTCCTCGTTCTTCACCGTCATGCTCGAGGAGCTCGGCATGCGCACGGAGCCGGAGGCCTACTTCGACGTGGTGCCCGAAGAGGTGCTGGCCACCATCAACCACAGCTTCCTCCTCTCGGAGCGCAAGCGCTTCTTCCTGCGCTACATCGGGGGCCTCATGTACACCGAAGTCTCGGTGCCCGCCGCCTTCCGCAATTATCGGGATGCGGCCGCGCGCGTGGGGCTGTCCGAGGCGGCGCGCGGATACTGGGAGCTGCACATTCGCGAGGACGAGCGCCACGGCCGCTGGATGCTGCACGACGTGGCCCTGCCTCTCGCCGCGCGGTATCCCGAGCACGCGTGGGAGCTGCTACTGGGCTAGGATCAGCAGCGACTGATGAGCGCGCGCGCGGGGGCGGCGGTGGCACGCGCCGCGCGCGCGGCCGACGGCGCCCCCCCGCCGGCTGCCGCCGGGCGCCCCCCCCCCGGTGCACCAAA